>JBPCUV010000109.1:0-12605 GCA_051010975.1 Desulfocapsaceae bacterium | reverse complement strand
TATCTGTTCAAACCGATCGAATATGGCGCCGATGTAGTAATTCACTCGCTCACCAAATGGATGGGCGGGCACGGAACCGGAATCGGCGGCATCGTTGTTGATGCCGGTAAATTCGACTGGACCGATCCGAAGTTTAAAATTTACAACGAACCGGACGACTCCTATCACGGTCTTCGCTATGCCCACGATCTTGGCGACTTCAACCCCGTCGCCTTCGCTCTGCGCATGAGACTCGTACCGCTGCGCAACCTGGGTGCGAGCATCAGTCCCGACAATTGCTGGATATTCCTCCAGGGTATAGAAACACTCGGCCTGCGGATGGAACGGCACTGCAGTAACGCCATGGCGGTGGCCGATTTCCTGAGCAACCACACTGCGGTTGACTGGGTTTATTATCCGGGACTCGAAGGTTCGCCCGGTCATGAAGTTGCAGCCACGTATCTGAAGAACGGCTTCGGCGGCATGGTAGCTTTTGGCATCAAAGGCGGTCTGGACGCCGGCCAGAAATTTATCGAAGCACTTCAGTTGGCCTCTCATCTGGCAAACGTCGGCGATGCCAAAACTCTGGCTATCCACCCGGCCTCGACCACCCATTCTCAGCTTTCTGCCGAACAACTTGCGGAATCCGGTATCACCGATACGATGATTCGACTCTCTATCGGAATCGAGCATATCGACGATATCAAAGCAGACATTGAGCAGGCTTTGCAGAAAGCCTCATCCTGATACTCCAGGGGGACGATGGAAAACAGTTCGGAGTCATATCTCGAAGTTGGTTCGGCAGGAGTGGTAGAGAAACAGTTTTTCACTTACGCCGAACCACCAGAGAAGATGATCCTCGAGAGCGGCGCCAGCCTGAGCCCCGTCAACATCGCCTATGAAACCTGGGGAAAACTATCCCCGCAGCGGGATAATGCGGTATTGGTAGCCCATGCCTTTTCGGGTGATTCCCATGCGGCAGGCTTCTATGATGATGACCCCAAAGATGCCAAACCCGGTTGGTGGGACAGCATGATCGGGCCGGGGAAAGGGCTGGATACAAATAAATATTTCGTCATCTGCATCAATATCCTGGGTGGCTGCATGGGCACCACCGGCCCCTCATCGACAAATCCCGAGACCGGTGCTCCCTACGGCCTTGACTTTCCGATGATGACCATCGGCGACATCATCGAATCCCAGAAAGCCCTACTCGATTACCTGGGCATCTCCTCTCTGCACACGGTGGTCGGTGGTTCGGTCGGCGGTATGCAGGTACTGGAATGGTGTGTACGCTATCCGGAGATGGTGCGATCCGCCATCCCCATCGCCACCACGATGCGCCACTCGGCTCTGGCCATTGCCTTCAACGAAGTCGCGCGTCAGGCCATAATGGTCGATCCGAAGTGGAATAAGGGTAACTATTACGATTCCGAAAAACCGGACCTTGGTCTGTCGGTGGCCCGTATGATCGGTCACGTCACCTATCTATCCGACGAGGCCATGCGCCGCAAATTTGGCCGCAGGCTGCAGAACAAGGAAAACTTTTCCTATGGTTTTGACGTCGATTTCATGGTCGAGAGCTATCTTCGCTACCAGGGGTCCAAGTTCGTCAAACGTTTCGATGCCAATTCGGTGCTCTACATCACCAAGGCCGCTGACTATTATGATCTGGTCAACAGGGAGCCCCCAGCCAGATCGATTCAGGATATCCGTGGTGTACCGATCAAATTTCTGGTGATCAGCTACACCTCCGACTGGCTCTACCCCACCTACCAGGCGAAAGAATTAATCCAGGCTTTGAAACGGGCCGATCTCGATGCCAGCTTCTGCGAGATAGAGGCCGATTGTGGGCATGATGCTTTCCTGATACCGGATCAGCGGCTGGGAACCCTGATAGGAGGATTTTTGGATGGTGTTCCCCGAAACTGAACAAATGCGCTTCGATCTCCAGGTCATCGCCTCCTGGATCGAGCCAGGTTCGAGGGTGCTTGATCTGGGCTGCGGCCATGGCGAACTCCTGGGCTGGCTGACCGCCAACAAGAAGGTAAGCGGGGTCGGCATCGAACAGGATCAGGAAAAAGCAGCATTCTGTATTGCCAACGGGCTGAGTGTGCTGCAGGGTGACTTTAATGATGAGGTGGACGATTATCCCGACAAACGGTTCGACTATGTTATTCTCAGCCAGACCCTTCAGCAGGTCTACGAACCGGCCCGGCTGCTCTATTCGCTGTCCAGGATTGGACGACGCTTCATCGTCAGTTTTCCCAACTTCAGCCATTTTTCCATAAGGCTCCAGTTGCTGCTTAAAGGTATGGCGCCAAAGAGCAAGGAGCTGCCCTACAACTGGTACGACTCTCCGAACATCCGGGTCATTACTCTGAAGGATTTCAGAAACTTTGCCCGTGACGTTGGTTATCGAATAGTCGAAGAAACTGCGATCAAAACCGACCATCACGCCAAACATGGCAGCGCGGTCAGATCTTTGAGCAATATCAGGGCAACCTACGGAATTTTCATGATCGAGAAAGAGGCCGGACCATGAGTACAGAAAACAAATCGGCAACAAAACTCAATGTCACCTTGGTGGGAGAAATTTGTGATCACCAGCATGTGAGTGCCGCTTCCAGACACCATCTTATCCCGGAGGTGGTAAAAAATTTAATGCAGTCGTGGAGCACCAAAGAATGCTACGATCACATCAGTCCGGTGGCGATACCATCACACAAAGCGATCATCGCCATCATCAAACAGGCGCGGCGCATCCTCTTTCCGGGCTATTTCACCTCGGCCAGCCTCCACGCCTCCAACCTGGAATATTACATCGGCAAGGAAACCACCGAGCTTTACGACAAGCTCTGCGAACAGGTAACCATGGCCATTCGGCACGACTGTCGTCGGCAGGACAGGCCATGCACCAATTGCGAACAGCGGGCCAGCGAGCTGGCTTACCGCTTCATCACCACACTGCCTAATATCACCTCGATTCTGGCCCAGGATATCAGGGCAACTTTGGAAGGCGATCCTGCCTCCAACAGCCCGGATGAAGTAATTTTCAGTTATCCCGGCCTGCTGGCCATCTCCGTTTACCGTCTGGCTCACGAGCTTTACAACCTGGATGTACCGATCATTCCCAGAATCATGACCGAATGGGCCCATGGCGAAACCGGCATCGACATCAATCCCGGTGCCCAGATCGGGCCGGGCCTGTGCATCGACCACGGTACCGGTGTGGTCATCGGCGAAACCACCATCATCGGTAAAAATGTGCGACTCTACCAGGGCGTCACCCTCGGTGCCCTGTCGTTACCTAAAAATGCCGTTGATTCACTGAGAAAGAAAAAACGACACCCAACCCTTGAAGATGATGTAATCGTTTATTCCAACACCACCATTTTAGGTGGAGATACCGTCATCGGAGCCGGATCGATTATCGGCGGTAATATCTGGCTCACCGAAAGTGTCAGCACCGGTACAAAAGTACTTCTGAAACGACCGGAGCTGATCTACCACAACTCAAAGTAACCCTCTAAGACAGGAGAACACCATGGCTCTTCCACTGACTCAAACATACGGCTGTACCCCGCTGCTGACCCTTCAGCACCTGGGCAAGGAATCGGGCGCAATTCTGCTGGGTAAACAGGAATCGAGGAACCCGATGGGCAGCGTCAAATGCCGGATTGCAGTGTCGATGATCGAGGCTGGTATTCGAGACGGTCATATCAACGACGATACCCTGATCGTTGAACCGACCAGCGGCAACACCGGTATTGGGCTGGCCTTTGTCTGCGCCTCCAAAGGCTTGCGCCTGACCCTTACCATGCCCGACTCCATGAGCGTTGAACGACGTTCGCTGATGACCCACCTGGGAGCAGAGTTGATCCTGACCCCGGCAGCGGAGGGTATCAAAGGGTCAATTGCCATGGCTGAGAAAATTCTGTCCGAAAACGACAATAGTTTCATGCCAAACCAGTTCGGCAATCCGGCTAACCCGGAGGTCCATCGCAAAACCACCGCCGAAGAAATCTGGAAAGACACCGACGGCAAGATCGACATCTTCGTGGCCGGCGTCGGCACCGGCGGTACCATCACCGGAGTTTCAGAAGTTCTCAAGGAGCGCAACGGCAACTTACAGGTAATTGCCGTCGAACCGGCAAACTCACCAGTACTCTCAGGAGGCACCCACAGTCCGCATAAGATTCAGGGAATCGGCGCCGGTTTCGTTCCTGAGGTAATGAACACGGATATCCTGGATGAAGTGATAACGGTTTCCAACGAAGATGCCTTCGAGACCGCCAGACAACTGGCCTCTGAAGAGGGGATTTTCTGCGGGATCTCATCGGGGGCAGCCGGCTGGGCCGCGCTGCAGGTTGCCGCCAGACCTGAAAACAAAGGCAAACGCATCGTCTTTGTCTTGCCCGACACCGGCGAGCGTTATTTGAGCACCGACCTGGTCAGCAACTGATCAGCCTCGTCAGAAGCTTACCAGACGCCGCTGACCTGGGCACTGCAGAAAGGGCAGATACCCTTTGCCAGCAGGTTTTTGCGTACCATAAATCCTTGTCGAAAAATGACCGTCCTGGCGCAGGAGGAGCAGAGCGTATCCTCTCCTCCCCCGCCGTGGACGTTGCCTATGTAGACATGCTTCAAACCCGCCGAATGACCGATCTCCCTCGCCCTGTTCAGCACGCTGGAAGAAGTGGGTAGACGGTCCGTCATCTTGTAAGTGGGCCTGAAAGCCGAGACATGCCAGGGAAGCCCCGGATCCACTGAGCAGATGAAAGAGGCGAGACGCTGCAGCTCCGACTCTGAATCGTTGAGGTCTGGAATCACCAGGGTGGTCGCCTCCACCCATACTCCCCGATCCCAAAAATATCTGACATTGTCCAGGACCTGCTGAAGGCTGCCGCCGCAGGTCGAGGCGTAGAATTCCTCGGAGAAGGCCTTGATATCAATATTGATTGCGTCCAGCACATCAGCGAGGGCGGCAGCTGCTTCGGGGGTCATATATCCATTTGAGACGAAAACATTCTTAAGGCCCTGTTGGCGGGCCAGGTCGGCACATTCATGGGCAAACTCAAAAAACACAGTGGGTTCCGAGTAGGTATAGCTGATTGACCGACACCCTGCTTGCCGTGCGGTCGAAACTATCTCTTCAGGCTCTTTTCTCAGATGCGGAATCCGCTGCACCTGCGGTCCAGACTGGGAGAGAGAATAGTTCTGACAATGCAGGCACTTGAAGTTACAGCCCACGGTGGCGATGGAATAGGTCTGTGACCCCGCCAGAAAATGGAACAACGGCTTCTTTTCGATGGGGTCGACATGCTCAGCCGCTACCTTGCCATAGGCCAGCGCATAAAGAACCCCGTCACGGTTTTCCCGCACCCCGCACACCCCCCGGCGTTTGTTTTTAATCCGGCAGCGATGAGCACAGAGCCCGCAGACTACCGTATCCCCATCTACCTGATAGAAACGCGCCTCTTTCATTCTGCGGCTCCCCAACAGTCGTTTTTTCTCAAAAAATAAGGCCTGAACTGGGTTTTGTACTCCATACCCGACACATCTTTTATGAAATAGCCCAGATAGAGATACTCGATGTTTTTTTGCAGACAGAAATCGATCATTGTCAGGATATTGAAAGTGCCGAGGCTGCGGGCGGCCTCGGCGGTATCGAAGTAAAAATAGACCGCGTTCATCCAGTTTTCACCAATATCGATGATACCGTTGCCCAGCAAGCGGCCATCCTTGCGGTAGTGAAGTTCCAGGGAGGTGACGATGTGGTTCATGAAAAAACCCGAATAGTAGCCAAGGGCCGTGTTGTTCTTCTGAGGGTAACGGGTAGACAGAAAATGTTCACAGAGTTCCAGGTTTTCCTCGCTCATCTGAACCGAATTGAAATGAACGGAGAGATCGCTGTTTTTCTTCAGGGTCCGTCGCTGATTTCTGTTGGGACTGAATTCTGCCGGGTGCAGCCTGATCGGCACACACTGGCTGCAGTCCGCACAGCGCATGGTGTAAAGGCTGTTCCCGTTACGCCGATAACCGGCGGCCAGAAAAAGCTCCATAATACGATCGGTGATCGGACCGAAGAGCGCCTGGTAAAAAGTTGCCACATAAGGAAGCTGGTAAGGACACTCCATCGACATATTGACGAAATAGCGGTCCAGCCTGGTCTGGAGTCTGGCAAATTCAAGTTCGCACTGACGATCGTACAAAGACATTCTTCCTCTCGACCGTCCTCTTCTAGACCAATCCCTGATCGAGCATAGCGTTGACCACCTTCACAAAGCCGGCAATGTTCGCCCCGGCCACGTAGTTACCTTCGACACCGTAACTGCCGGCGGCATCGATACAGGTCCGGTGAATGGACTCCATGATGTGTTTCAAGCGGCTGTCAACCTCCTCCCGGGGCCAGGCCAGCCGCATCGAATTCTGGGCCATCTCCAAACCGGAAACGGCAACACCGCCGGCATTTGCCGCTTTACCCGGCCCATAAAGAATTTTTGCTTCGATAAACTGATCAACCGCTTCCGGGGTGGACGGCATGTTGGCCCCCTCACTGATCAGATAGACACCGTTACCCAGCAGATTTGCCCCATCCCTTTCGTTAATTTCGTTCTGAGTTGCAGAAGGAAAGGCACAATCGCCCTTATGGTTCCACAGGGGATTGTAATCCAATGCCGGGTCGACCGGGGTGTAGACGGCCTGCGGATACTTCTCGACATAATCGCTTATCCGACCCCGTTTGATATTTTTCAGTTCCATGACATATTCGAGCCTTTCCCGGTCGAAGCCCTGCTCGTCGTAGATATAACCGGATGAGTCCGACAGGGTGACGACCCGGCCTCCCAGCTCGATAATTTTTTCAGTGGTGAACTGAGCCACATTGCCGGATCCTGACACCAGGCAGGTCTTGCCCTCTAGAGTTTCGCCCCTGGTGGCCAGCATCTCGGCAGCAAAATAGACGACGCCATAGCCGGTAGCCTCAGGCCTGATCAGGCTGCCGCCCCAATTAAGGCTCTTGCCGGTCAGCACCCCGGTGAACTCATTTTTGAGTTTTTTGTACATACCGAAAAGATAGCCTATTTCCCTTGCTCCAACCCCTATATCACCGGCCGGGACATCGGTGTTTGGGCCGATGTGGCGGTAGAGTTCGGACATGAACGACTGACAGAACCGCATCACTTCATTATCCGATTTACCTTTCGGATCAAAATCTGAACCACCCTTGCCGCCGCCCATGGCCAGGGTGGTAAGGGAATTCTTAAAGACCTGTTCGAAAGCCAGAAACTTGATGATGCCCAGATTCACCGAGGGATGAAACCGCAACCCTCCCTTGTAAGGGCCGATGGCACTGTTCATCTCCACTCTGAATCCGCGATTTACCTGGACCTGCCCGTTGTCAGCCATCCACGGAACCCGGAACATGACTACTCTCTCCGGCTCGGTAATTCGCTCAAGCACAGCCTGCTGGCGGTACTCGGGATTGCGGTCCAGCACCGGTTTTACCGTTTCGATCACCTCTTCAACGGCCTGATGGAATTCATACTGTTCCGGATCCCTTGCCTGAATCATCTCAACAATCTGTTCCATTGACTTCTCCTTTTATGATGTATTATCAATCCTCGGTCGTACAGGTGCTGTCTAGCAGATCCTCACGGTAGAGGACAATGCCCGTTGATTCCGGCCCCTCACACTTGACAATCAAAGGGTGCTCCATCCTCAGGTGCCTGATCCAGCTTCCGTCATAGCTGGGTGGAAAATCGAGCAACCAATCCCAGTCGATCCGGTCGCCGTTGGGACCATTCTTGCCGTTCTTCTCGTCTACTGTCAAATAGGGTATTCCCAGTGAGGTGATGTTCTGAAAAAAATGGGACCCCTGAGAAGGGTCAGCCCTGAGCAGTTCACTTCTGACCTCGACAATGGCATGAACCGAACTGATATCACACCATTGTACCGGAATGCCAAGCCAGTGATCGTTGGTACCCCAGCGGCCCGGGCCTATCAGTATATAGTTACGGTCTTCGGCCTGGAGGGTGCGGTTCACCTCGCCAATCTCCCGGGCGATATCTCTGGTGGCGACGGGATCGAAAACGTCGGGTTTGACGAAAATGATATCGGTAATCGAGGATATCCTGCCATGTCCAAGGCTCTGGGTGGAATAAATGATCGACTGCTCGATTTCATGATCGCAGATGTCCACATCGGCCCTTTCACCCCCGGTAACCATCGGCCGAATCTGGAGTAGATAAAAGGTTGACTGATCAAGCGTCTGCCCGAGTTGAACGGCGAATTCAATCTCCACTTCACTGCCCATACCCGCACGCCCGATGGCCAGCAGCTCAGAGAGAATTTCCCCCAGCGGGTAGAGCGAATACTTGAGTATCTGGGCAAAAGTCAGAATTTTCACACCGGCCATGTTCACATCTCGTATCCGGTGTTCATTGGGGACATAAGTTGAAGCCAGCAGTCCTACAGGCAAGTCGCCCGCCACTTCCTGAACATCGTACCTGGTGAGATTGGCGTTGAATCGGTTCAAGCAGTCCGAGTTCTCCATGTCCAGAGCGTAGAGCTGGCGCTGACAATTTTCAAGGATATCCTCCACCGTCGAGAACTGGATAAGCTTCTGTGGGTGAGCCGGCGAAAAGCGCAGGTTGCGCTCACCCTCGACGACAGTCTTGCCGACACCCAAGGCGATATGGGCAATGCCCTCAGTCGAATGCATACCCTGCACCGGATAGTAGTTATGCGACTGGGCAACCCCAGAGACGGCCGGATACCAGCGTCCCTGATAATCCGCTCCCACAAGCTCCTGGATGATTACCGCCATCGAGTCTTCCCTGCCACCCGATCCAACACCACGGGAGAAGGACTGAGGACTCTCGAACCAGGTCGAGGCATAGACCATCTTTACCGCTGTCTCGAGTTGCCCAAGCCGTTCATTGAAATCCTCGTGACTGTTGGTAAGAAAGTAGGTGGAATAAAGGCCGGCATAAGGCCTGAACTGGCCGTCTTCAAGCAGGCTCGAGGAACGCACCGACAGCGGGAAGTCAATATGGTGGAGAAAAGCTTCGAGCTCCTGCCTGAGCCAGGATGGCAGCCGCGCATCTATGAATAGGTCGGTGATTTGTTCATCACTCATCTCGGTAGTGAAAAAAAGATTGTTCTGGCTGACGAAGTCATCAAATCCCTGGGCCGAGATGACCGCCGATCGTGGAATGGTGACCTGATGCCCGGCAAGTATTGAATCGTCTGACTCGGGTTGCTGCAGACACCCCCACATGAAGGCCAGCCCCCTGGCCTTGCCGCCGATGGGCCCCTCACCGATTTTGACAAACTCATTGATTTCGGAATCGTACTTATCCCGGTCGAACCCGGTGATAACCCCCTGCTGCCGAAGCTTTCTGAGCGATCTAATCTTGCTGATCATATTTTCGCGCATGGCATCGATATGACTGATATCACCAATAAAATCGCGGTGCAGACTGCGGGCGAGGCGAACTTCCGAACGAGCCATCATCCAATTTAGAAAGTGATTGCGCAGGGCGTGATACTGCAGACACTCATCGGGGACCTGACCAAGCTCCCTTTCGAATTCCACAATGTTTGAAGCGCTGCAGATCGGCGATCCGTCGGGCATTCGGAACACAAAATCTCCAAAACCGAGATACGTGAGAAAAAAATGATGGAGTTCTTTGTGCGTGTCGGGCGATTGTTTGGCAATGAAGACGGCGGGGATTTCCTCGGCCCGCCTTTTGTTCTCCGTTTCCGAGGAGAGCATCAGAAGAGGCAGATCAGGAACCTCCTCTCTGATCTTAGCAAGAAAGCGCTCACCGGCACGACCCTCAACCCGGCCATTCTGCGGGAACCTGGCATCTGATATAACCGCAAACACAAACGGCTTGTAAGTCTCATAGAGCTGCAACGCTTCTTCATAACTGTGGGCCATCAGGATTTTAGGGCGGGCCCGCATTCTCAACAACCGGTGCCGCTCGTTGATGCTCTCATCGAGCACCGACTGGGTCTGCCTGACCACTTCTCGATATATGGCCGGTAAAAACAGCGAGCGATAATCCGGAGAATCCTCGACGTAGATTATAACCCGCACCATGGCCCTGGCGGTGTCGTTATCGACGTTGGCATGATCTTCGACATTCTTGATGATGGCCATCAACAGGTCGTCCTCACAACACCAGAGAAAGACGTCATCAATCGATTGCCGGTCCAGTCCAGGGGGCAAAGGGAAAAGGCTGCGAAGATTGTGGGTAAGAAGAATGACCGGCAGGCCCGGGTTGGTCTCCTTGATCTGCCTCCCCAGGTTGAAAGCATTCATTCCCGCCAGATAAGGCATGGTAATGACCAGATCGTACTTTTTGGCCTTTATGGTGGCGAGCGCCTCTTCTCCAGTAGAAACCCTGGTCACCTTCGGCGCCTTACTCAGGTTGAGACCATGATATTCATGAATGAGCCTGGTGGTTATGCTACCGTCCTCCTCCATGATATAGGCATCATAAAGGCTTGATACCAATAGGATTTCCTGAACCTTAAAAGGCATCAGTTCGTGAAAGACCTTGAAGTGCGGGTCGAAAGATGTCGGAAACATTGTGGGATTTACGACCATTGAATGCCACCCGTCGAGGCGCTGGAACCGTCCTCGTGGTTATGGTGATGCAGACCAGCGACCACAGTCTCGTACCGGATCTGCCGTCACTCTACTCTAAAACCGCTGGGCCAAAAAATAAATCTCCAATTCAACCAGATGATCGTTTTCTTACTGCCCTCCAAGAACTATGTAGACGAATGGCTGCCACCCGGCCACCATTATGAACAACAGCGTCAAAGAGATGTTCAGAAGCGCCGCCCGGCGGATGAAGCGATCGACCAGTTCGCCTGCACCTTCCAGGCAGCCAGCAATGCTGGCCATTGCCGCGCTTAAACCCGAGAGCACTGCGCCGTGCAGAAAAAGATAGAGTGGAAAGCCGATTACGACGTAGGGGTACTGCAGCAGATCAAAAGGACACCGGTGGTGGGGCATCGCATAGACATAGGGACTGACCAGCACGGTTATTACAACCAGGGCCAGCAGATAAAACCCTACCCAGCCAAATACCAGCAGCCAGCCGACGATAAGAAAGGTAGCCCTTGAGACCCCTTTGGCTCGCAGCTGAAAAACCGATCCGGCCAGGAGCAGGACCGTGGTAATTGCCAGCAAGGAAAGAATTGTAGCACTGGAAGAATAGTCAAAGAGACTGTAACCTCCGGCAGCATCACCGCCAAATATAATTCCACAACAGCTGGTGATAATTTCCGGCTCCAGATTCACCAGGTAAAGGATAACCAGCACCCCATCAACAATCAGCAAAGGCAGCAGCGCGAGCAGCCAATACGATTTGATCCCGGTAAACAAAAAGTCCTCAGAGCCGATGTCAAGACGATGCAGGATAATCCACAGAGTGCCAAGAAAAATGGTTGCCAGCTTAAAGCCGAGGGCCGGTAATCCATAATAGTTTGCACTCAGGGAGCCGGCTGCACACATGGCACCAGTGAGCACGGTGGCGAAATAGTCGGCTGCATAGATGAAGATAATGGCGGAAATGATCTGGACCACAAGTCCGAATTCCACCAGAGTTGCCGCCAGCCAGATCTGTTCCTCTAATCTTATCTGCTGCTCGGAATCCGAACCGATGTCCCAATAGCGGAGCACCTGCAGGGCGGTGACTGCCCCGACAACCCCAAAGATGAATGTCACCACTGAACAGGTGATCAGTGCGATGGACCAGGATTCCAGAATCATTGTGGCTCAGAAGGCGGCCGACAGCGAGCCGTCGCTCAGATAGAGACAGCGGTCGACGACCGGACTTTCTGAAACGAGCGGGTCATGGGAGGCCATGACAATCGTTTTACCGAGGCTCTTGAGGTCCGACATGATCGACAAAAAATCATCGCTCAGCCTGGTGTCTAGATGAGCCGTCGGTTCATCGGCAATAATTATGGAAGGATCATTGATCAGCGCCCTGGCCACCGCCGCGCGCTGGAGTTCGCCGCCGGAAATTTCAGCGGCCGGAAAATCACTACGATGATCTATTTCCAGCCTCTTCAACAGTTCCATAGCCCGCTTTTTTTGTTGAGCCGGTCTAATACCTAGCGGTAACAGCGGCAGAGTTACATTCTCCACTACGCTGAGTTCGGGAATGAGTTGGAAGCGTTGAAAGATAAAACCGATATGCTCCCTCCGGTACAGGGTCAGAAATCGATCCGGCAAGCGGGCAAGTTTTTTCCCACCCATCACGGCGCTGCCGCTGGTTGGTCCGATAATACCACCCAAAATGGAGAGTAGCGTCGATTTACCTGAGCCGGATGGACCGTGGATACAGATCGTCTCGTTGGTATCGATGGTCAAGTCAATACCGCGCAGGGCATGGACCTGATTGTGTGCACCGCGGTTGTAATACTTTTCCACTGCCCTTAGCTCTATCTTCATCTCAGATCACCGAATCGGGCCGAATGGCGGCACTGTGCCAGGCCGGTATCACGGTGGCAGCCAGATAGGGCAGGACGCTCAGCGAGAAAATGATCAGCAGGTCGCCGAAGCTGAACACCGGAACCAATGACACCGGCGGCTTAAG
>JBPCUV010000108.1:0-4480 GCA_051010975.1 Desulfocapsaceae bacterium | reverse complement strand
TTGAATGCCAGCCCGATCACTTCATCCATATCCTTGACCGGGTGAAATTTCATCCGTTTCCTGATATCTTCCGGTATCTCAACGAGTTCTTTCTTGTTCTGCTCTGGAATTATGACGTTTGGTATCCCTACCCGCAGAGCGGCCAGCGCTTTTTCCTTTAATCCACCAATGGGAAGCACCCTGCCCCTGAGGGTCACCTCTCCGGTCATGGCCAGATCCCGTCTGACCTTTCTTCCCGAGATAACGGAATAGAGGGCGGTGGCAATGGTAATTCCGGCGGAAGGACCGTCCTTTGGAATGGCCCCGGCCGGCACATGTATGTGAATGTCAGTCTGATCGAAAAAATCTTTCTGCACATTGAGGTGCCTTGAACGACTGCGGCAGTAGGTCAGCGCAGCTTGAGCCGACTCCTTCATTACGTCACCCAGTTGGCCTGTGAGAATCAGTTTGCCTTTGCCGGGCATCAAGTTTATTTCGATATGAAGAATTTCACCTCCCACTTCCGTCCAGGCCAGGCCGGTCACCAGTCCGGGCTGGTCCAGCGTCTCAATCTCAGACTCCGGAATTATCTTTGGCGGTCCCAGATATTTGTCGAGATTTCTGGTCGAGATCGAATACGGTCCCTTGCCGCCCTCGGCTATCTTTCTGGCCACTTTGCGGCAGATTTTAGAAATTTCCCTCTCCAGGTTTCTGAGCCCGGCTTCAAGGGTATAATGAGAAATGATGCGGGTAATTGTCGCATCGGTAATCTTTAACTGCCTCTTTTTGATGCCGTTTTCTGAGATCTGACGGGGCAGCAGATAGCGGTTGGCAATGACCAGCTTTTCTTCGAGCGTATAACCCGACAGTCTTATCACCTCCATCCGATCCAGCAGCGGCCCGGGTATGGTATCAGCCATGTTGGCCGTGGTGATAAACATCACCTTGGATAAATCCAAAGGCAGATTCAGATAGTGATCGGAAAACTCGAAGTTCTGCTCGGGATCTAGCACCTCGAGCAGTGCCGACGAAGGGTCACCGCGGTAATCAGCACCAACTTTATCGATCTCGTCCATCATGAACACCGGGTTATTCGACTTTACGGTCTTCAACCCCTGTACGATCCGGCCGGGCATCGCCCCGATATAGGTCCGCCGGTGTCCGCGGATCTCGGCCTCGTCCTTCATACCCCCGAGCGATATGCGGTGGAATTTTCGTCCCATGGCCCGGGCGATGGATTGGCCAAGTGAGGTTTTCCCTACTCCCGGAGGGCCGACGAAGCAGAGAATCGGACCTTTGGTCGACCGGTTCAGCTTACGGACGGCGAGAAACTCCAGAATACGCTCCTTGACCCGTTCGAGCCCGTAATGATCCTCATCCAGCACCTGCTTTGCCAGTTTCAGATCAAGAAGATCCTTGGTGCTCTTTTTCCACGGCACATCGAGAATCCAGTCTATATAGGTACGAATGATGGTCGCCTCCGATGAATCGGGGTGCATCATTTCCATTCGCCTGAGCTGTTTGCGGGCTTCCTTGCGAATCGGCTTCGGCATCTTGGTTTTTTTCAGCTTGTCTTCGAGCTCGTCGATTTCCTGACTGCGCTCGTCACCGTCCCCGAGTTCCTTCTGAAGCGCGTGAAGCTGCTCCCGGAGGATGTATTCCCGTTGGGACTTACTCATCTCCTCCTTGGCTTCATTCTGGATCTTGGCTTGAACGGTAGAGACCTCAAGTTCCTTGCTGAGCAACGTATTGACCAACCTTAGCCGCATGATTGGATTGACTTCTTCGAGAATAGCCTGAGACTCAGGAATCTTCAGCCGGAGGTTCGAGCCGATCAGATCGGCCAATCGGCCGGGATCTTCTATGTTGTTGATGATCATCATCAGATCGGCGGACAGGATGCCACGCAGCGACATGATTTTTTCGGTCTGTTCCCGGACGGTCCTCATCAGGGCTTCGACCTCGACATCTATTTCGCCGGTTTCTTCATCTTCGACGACCTCGACGGTCACCTGGTAACTGGGATCGGTGCGGACATACTCACTCACCCTGGCCTTGGACATGGCCTGGACCAGCACTTTAAGCCGTCCATCAGGCAGCTTGAGGGTCCTCATGATCATACAGACCATACCGACGGAGTAGAGATCCTCGGGACCGGGGTCATCCTTGGTGGCATCACGCTGGGTAACCAGCATCAAGAGCTTGTCGCTGTTCAAGGCCTCGTTTACTGCCTCAACCGAGCCTGGCCTTCCGACGAACAGCGGAATGATCATATAGTTAAAAATGACGACATCCCGGACTGCCATCATCGGCAGTTCATCAGGGATTTCGATATCCTCGGTCTTGGAAAGATCATCCATACCGATACTGAGAGAATCGTTGAACTCCACACATACCTCCAGAATCGCCGGCGACAATCACTGTCATCTTGCCGGCCGATCAAAATTTTGTCGAGCCGGCACTCGCAATTGTCAATAAATACCGGTTTAAACGCACCCTTAAAAGCCGGTCAAAAGCTAAACATTTGAGGTGGTGAAGTCAAGCAGGATCAGCGGGGTGTAAAGAGACTGCAGGAAAAATCTTGAACAATTCAAACATTTCAACAATAGTGGTTTGTCTTCCAGGATATTTTTACTTCTCCACCACCACTTCCTTTCGAGGGAATCCATGCTCTCTGCAGAAATGCTGTTTGATCTCAAAAGCTTTTCCCATGCCTCTCTTTTTAGCACCGACCGACCGGTCTGGTCAGCCTTGCAGGACCTGAAAAAGTATATGGACGATTTCAGCTACCCGGCGGATCTTCTCAACTGCCTTGCCGACGGAGTGCCCGCCAGAGGACATCTTGTTGTTTATCGCGACGAGCTGATCGATGGCAGTCAGTGTCATATCGAATTTGGCGATACGCTGCAGGGCAAACTGGTAATCAGCCGCGCTGGCGAAACGCTTGAAGGGGCATCGCTGATTATGGCCGGTGCCGTTTTTCAGGGCAGCAGGATTGCTATAGGCAAGGGGGTGCTTGTCGAGGGAGGCTCAACCGTCAAGTCTCCGACGATTATCGGTGACCGGACCGAGATACGCCAGGGTGCCTACCTGAGGGGGTACTGCCTGATCGGCGACCGTTGTGTGGTAGGTCATACCACCGAGGTAAAACATTCCGTCTTCCTCGACGATGCCAAAGCCGGCCATTTTGCCTATCTGGGTGACAGCATCATCGGCAACAATGCCAACCTTGGTGCCGGCACCAAATGCGCCAATCTAAGATTTATCCCCGGCAACGTTCAGGTCATCTATGAAAAAAAGTTATGCAATACGGGGATGCGTAAATTCGGTGCCATTCTCGGCGACAGGGCCCAGACCGGCTGCAACTCGGTCACCAGTCCCGGAACCATCATGGCCAAAGGATCCTTTCTTATGCCCAACACCACAGCCGCATCAGGATTCCACTCGGTTAAAAGGATTGGTTAAAGAGATGGGGATTATATTGCCTATTGTAAAAGTAAAAGTAAAAAAGGCCGGTGTCAGCAGACACCGGCCTTTGCCGTTATTACCAACTGCCGCGGTTTAGAGCCAACCGGACAGATCTACTATTTGTTGATATTACTTGACTGTGCAGCTCATATCCTGGCCGCAGCACATCGGCGATTTGATCTTACCGTGGCCGTTGGGGCACTTTGAAATCTGAACTTCATTGCCGTCATCAAGTTTCAGTGTATCGTCCACGAGTAGGGCGTCACATTTTGCACAGGTCGCATTGACTCCCATCCCACATTTAGAACATTCATAAGTTGCCATATCACTCTCCTCTTTATCTCTTCTTATTGATGAAACCCTGTTTGTCGTTCAATCTCTGACAGGGGAATGACCTTTCCAAGCACCATAGGATTCAACCAACAGAAGTCAAGTTTCAGCCGCCGCCAGTTGTTGATTTCTTTCTTCTGAACATCCCATTGACCACAAACTCCCGGCGCGATCCTTTCAGCTTCCAGTTGAGATACTCTCCCGGATTGCCTCGTTCAACTCTGTCGCCTTTTGCATCATGCATGGCCGTGAGTTCCAAACGATCGGTTTCGATCCCGTATCCCATATATTCTAGTTGTTCACCGCGATGACAGACGTTTCGCAGTTCGACTTCGAGACCTTCACCAGAGACCCTTTTAACCACCGCCACCGGTTCATAATCCTGATCGACGCGTGACGAGTGGTAGAGCATATCACCGGGACCGGGCTGCTGGTGAGCGAAATTAAGGCTCATCCCCCGGGTTCCGGTCTTCTCAATCTCCTCGAGGAAGGAGACGGGCATCTCAATATTCTCCGGCGTCTGCCATAACTTCGGATCCACCTCACGCAGATGATCCAGAGCGGCCCGATAGACCCTTACCACTCCCCCCACATAGAAAATCGACTTCATTCTGCCCTCGATCTTCAGAGAATCAACGCCAACGGCAATCAGTTCAGGGAGGCTTTTCAAAAGACAGAGATCTTTTGAATTGAAAATGTAGGT
>JBPCUV010000107.1:0-10201 GCA_051010975.1 Desulfocapsaceae bacterium | reverse complement strand
CTCTGAGGAACCAGATTTGTATCGGCTAGGGGCAGTGGCGCAGCTCTTTAAAGGAGGGTAAAAAGAGTTTTGCAGCGAGCCTTTATGAGAGGTCTTCGCTGAGCAGATCCATGATGCGCACACGGTATTCGACGATATCCTGGCGCAGGGAGGAGAGGCTGATCATCTTCTCGTCCAGCTTGGCGATATGATGGTCTAGAATCTCGATCAGTTTTGGGGTGATGGTTGAAAAATCCTGGTCGTTTATGTCAAAGATATTTGAAAGTTCCTGAATCTCTTTGAGGCTGATTCCCAGAGATTTCATCTTGAGTATAAACTTAAGCCTCAGCACATCATCCGTGCCGTAGCTTCTGGTCGTACCGCCCCGACGGTTGATGGTGCCCATCAGACCAATCTCTTCGTAATAGCGGATAGTTCTGGTAGTAATGTCGAGCTGTTTGGCGAGGGCCCCAATCTGGGTGACTTCTTCAGGCTCGTTGCTCATGGTAGTTTCCCTGGTTTGTGAAATATCGATGAGGTTGCCAAGGAAATGGCGTCGACACCATTCAACCAACGATTATTTCACCTTTACGTAATCTACAAGGCGATACTATCACGTCTCTGAGGTTTCTGTCATACAAATAAAAAACTCGATATTTCAATGGTTCACAACATAATATGAGCTTGTAGAAGAGAATCTTTTACCTTGACCTTAACGTTAATGCCGTTTATAAAGAGGCAGGATAGCTCTGTACCTCTTTTGAAGTCAACCCGGTAATGGAGGGAAGGATGGAAATTACCCGCGAAATCTACTGGAATGTGGGCCACGGACCGTTGACTCTGGTGCCGATGTACCTTCTTGCCATTGGAGTCATGGTGTTCGTGGTCAGATCTTTTCTCGCCCGCAGCAAGGTTTATAAGCAAGGCAAAGAGCTAAATCGTTTTGATGATCCGGGGGCGCGTGTCAGCGCCATGCTCAACAATGTTGTTTTTCAGAAAAAAGTTCTCCAGGGCGGAGGCGCCGGCCTGTTGCACGGCCTGTTTTTCTGGTCCTTTCTGGTCCTGGCCATCGGTACTGCCCTGATATTCATCCAGGCCGATTTCACCGATCCTCTGTTTGGCTTTGTATTTCTGAAAGGTGGTTTCTATAAATTCTTTTCTCTGGCGCTTGACCTGGCCGGGCTGATTGGACTGATTATGCTCGGCGGGCTGTTCATCAGACGATATTTCCTCAAACCGGAAGGGCTGGAAACCAAGAGTGACGATGCGATTATGCACGCTCTGCTGTTCGTCATCCTGATCACCGGCTTCATCTTAGAAGGTGCGCGCATGGCGGTAACCGAGGCGGGTACTCCGCTGGCCGTCTGGTCTCCGGTAGGCCTCTTGTTTGCCAAAGCTCTAGGTTCCGTCGGCGAGCCGGGCCTGCTGACCCTTCATAAACTCACCTGGTGGCTACATCTTTTTCTGGTCATTGGTTTTTTCGCCTTGGTCCCGTTCACTAAATTCCGTCACATTCTGACTACGTCCGCCAACTATCTGTTTATCGACCGCGGCCCAAAAGGAAAGCTGGTAAATCTTGATCTCGAGGATGAAGAGGCAGAAAAGTTTGGGGCCACCGAAATCCAAGATCTGAGTTGGAAAGACATATATGATGGTGACGCCTGCACCCTCTGCAAGCGTTGCCAGGATCGCTGCCCCGCCTGGGCCACCGACAAGCCCCTGTCGCCGATGAAGGTAGTGAATCAGATCACCGAAACGGCCTTCATCAATCCACAGGAACCGTTGATCGATACAATTGGCAAAGATGCACTCTGGGCCTGCACAACCTGCAGGGCCTGTCAGGAGATTTGTCCGGCGGCCATCGAGCATGTTCCCAAGATCGTTGAATTGCGTCGATCCATGGTACTTATGGAGGGTGAGTTTCCAGGAGAAGAGGTGATGACCGCCATGGAGCAGACCGAAGTAAACGGAAATCCTTTGGGCAGCGGTTATGCTTCGCGGGGGGATTGGGCCGAAGAACTAGGCGTCAAGTCCATCGGTGAAGATGCCGAAGTCGACATTATTTACTTCGTCGGCTGCTACGGTTCGTTCGACAAGCGCAACATCAGGATCGCCAAGAGTTTTGTCAAGCTCTGCCAGGCCGCAGGAATAAGAGTGGGCATCCTCGGCAAGGACGAAAAATGTTGTGGCGAGCCGATGCGCAAAATGGGCAACGAATATCTCTACCAGACCCTGGCCATGGAGAATATCGAGGCGCTCCAGTCAAGCGGCGTCAAAAAAGTGGTGACCACCTGTCCGCACTGTTTCAACACACTGGCAAAGGATTACCGTGATTTCGATTTTTCCCTCGAGGTTGAATCCTACACTGTCTTTCTCGACAACCTCATCACCGCAGGGAAGCTCACCTTCACCCCTGACAATTTCACCTGCACCTATCACGACTCCTGCTATCTTGGACGACATAACGACATCTATGAAGCACCCCGCAATCTGATAAAAGCTGCGGGCGGAACCATTGTGGAAATGGACAGGAACCGTTCAGAGGGATTCTGCTGCAGCGCCGGCGGTGGCCGAATCATGGCCGAAGAGAATATCGGTGAACGGATCAACGTCAAACGAGTGGAAATGGCTGCAGCCACCGGTGCTCCCGAACTGCTGTCGAACTGCCCATTCTGCTTGACCATGTTCGAGGACGGTGTGAAAGGAGCGGATCTGGAAGATCGGCTCAAGCCCAAAGATATTGCTGAACTGCTGGAACAACAGCTGACAGCGGCTGGCTGAAGTTAGAGGATAAACAATGATCGAGACGATTTTTTCATCTTTGCCGGATTCGTATGTACCCGGGGTGGTAGACAAACCGCTGGTCTTTTACTTTTCTCTGGGTGACTTCAAAAAGACCGTAGTTGTTGATGGGAAGAGTTGTACCGTCGAAAACGGTCGGACGGTCGATAATGCGGATTGTGTCTGCAAAACCGATGAAACGTTTTTTATCTCGATATGGAATGAAGGGTATCGGCCGGGCATGGGCGATTTTCTCTCAGGAAAAATCAAGTCAAACAATCCCACCGCGCTGCAGTTGTTCCTCAAGGCCTTTGGCAAAGAGTAGCCGGGTAATATGGAAAGTCTTACCGAGATAGTTACCCGAGGCTACCACATGGACATCTACGGGCATGTCAACAATGCCCGCTATCTCGAATTTCTCGAAGAAGATCGATGGGCCCAGTTCGAGGCTCATCTCGATCTCGACAAGTGGGCCTCCCAGGGGCTGGTGTTCATGGTGGTGAATATAAATGTTAATTACCGTAAGGCGGTCGGTCCGGGAAGACGGCTCGAGGTGTTGACCGGCCTGGAAAAACTGGGCAATCGCTCTGGGGTGCTCAAACAGGAAATCCGCCTCAAAGATTCCGGCGAAATTGCAGCCGATGCCCTGGTCACCTTCGTTATCGCTGGACCGGACGGCAGGCTGAAGGCCATGGAAGGGGAACTGAAAGAGGATCTTCTGAAGCTGGGCGGCTAAAGTCCTCTCATGTATTCCGGCTTGAGGCCGATCTCTCCGTTGAGCGCCCGGTCGATCAGTTTCAGGGTGGCGTCCTTGTCTTCCGGCAGCCTGGCTTTGATCGGCAGATAATTCGAGGCGTGATTGGCATGAAAATAGCCGCCGCTTAGATCTGTGTGGTGCAGCATGGTGCGCAGTTCGGCCAGCATCTCCTCAGGTCCCGGCAGGGTGAACTCGCCTTGCTGCCACTGCTCGTAGAGCGGGGTTTCGGGTGTCAGCATAAGGCTCAGAGCGCCGACGAATTCGGGGTCAATTTCACTGAGCGCAGTGCCGCTGAGCTTGGCGTGAATTTGAGATCGCTCTATTCCCGCGACTCCTAAGATGACGGTGATGGAAAGCTTGATCCCGGCAGATCGGATTTTTTTACCCATCTCAATCATGTTGGCCCGGTCGCTGCCCTTGGTGATTTTCTCAAGAGTCAGGTCATCGCCCGATTCCAGCCCCATGTAGGCGATGGTAAGTCCGAGGCTGCGGAGCTCACTAAGCTCTTCAGCGCTTTTCATGGTGATGCTTTTGGTGTTGGCATATGTACCAATCCGCTCCACCCATGGCAGTTTTGCCCTGATTGCTTTAAGAATAGGCACCAGACGTTTCTGGGGCAGGATCAGGCTGTCCCCGTCGCAAAGAAAAAGCCGATTCTGGCGCTGGCAGTGAAGAGCTGCAAAGTCGATATCCGCCATGATGACTTCATCGCTTTTAATACTGAAACGGCTTTGTTTATACATCCCGCAGAAACCACATTTGTTGTGGGAGCAGCCGGTGGTAACCTGGAGCAGGATTGAATTGGCCTCGCTGGGCGGGCGAAAGATATTGCCTTGATAATGCATGTCTTCTCTGTAGACGTCCTGGGGGTCTGGTTGGTAAAATAGTGTTGCCTGAGATAACCCGGATAGTGATAAAATTGCAAGCTTCGATGGCTCAACCATGGTCGCAGTAACTGCGGCGCCGGCGTTCTTGTTTTGCTGGAAACCATAATCACTGAAAACCATGTCAGAAACACACGAGTCGTATCCCCATCTGTTTGAACCCCTGGATCTCGGTTTTACCACATTACGCAACCGAATTCTGATGGGCTCCATGCATACTGGCCTCGAAGAGGAGCGAAACGGCTTTGAGAAGCTGGCCCGCTACTACCGGGAGCGGGCGGATGGAGAAGTGGGTCTTATTGTCACCGGCGGCGTGGCACCGAATCGGGCCGGTTGGGTGTTCCCTTTTTCCAGCCGTCTGGCCCGGAAATCTCAAGTCGGTAAACATAGGATTGTCACCGATCTGGTTCACGAAACCGAGACCAAGATCTGCCTGCAGATCCTTCATGCTGGCCGCTATGGTTATCATCCGTTTTGTGTCGCCCCCTCTGCCATCAGGGCGCCGATTAACCGCTTTCGACCTAAAGCTCTTTCCAACAGGCGGATCCAATCCACAATTGACGACTTTGCCAGATGCGGCGAACTTGCCCGTGAGGCCGGCTACGACGGTGTTGAGATAATGGGTTCCGAGGGCTATCTGATCAATCAGTTCATAGCCGAAAAAACCAATCGTCGGACCGACCGATGGGGCGGCTCCTTTGCCAACAGAAGCCGCTTTCCATTTGAAGTTGTGCGGACGGTAAGGGAGCGGGTCGGGGCTGATTTCATCATCATTTTCAGGCTCTCCATGCTTGATCTCGTCAAAGGCGGCAGCCAATGGTCAGAGGTCGTGGCGCTGGCCAAAGAGATCGAAAAAGCCGGGGCAACCATCATCAACACCGGTATCGGCTGGCATGAAGCAAGAATTCCGACCATTGCCACGCTGGTTCCCCGGGCCAGTTTTACCTGGGTTACCGGTCTGCTGAAAAAGGAAGTGAATCTACCTCTGGTGGCAACCAACCGTATCAATATGCCGGAAGAGGCCGATAAAGCACTGGCTGAAGGCTGCAGCGACATGGTCAGCATGGCCCGGCCGTTTCTAGCCGATCCACACTGGGTAAGAAAAGCACGGTTGGGCAAGGATCAGGAAATCAACACCTGCATCGGCTGCAATCAGGCCTGCCTCGACCATATTTTCTCACAGCAGACCGCCTCCTGCCTGGTCAACCCGCGGGCCTGTCGAGAGCTGGTAGCACCGTTGGTCAAGGCCGAGGTTGGCAAAAAAATAGCCGTGGTTGGCGGCGGGCCTGCCGGGCTGGCCTGCAGTTGTGCGGCAGCCGAACGGGGTCACAGAGTGACCCTGTATGAGCAGAGTGGGGAAATTGGTGGTCAGTTCCTGCTGGCCGCAAAAATCCCGGGTAAAGACGAATTCACGGAGACTTTACGTTACTTCCGACAGCAACTTGAAAATCTCGAAGTGAATGTCAGGCTGCAGTCCACTCCAACGGTTGAAAAGCTTGCCGCTTATGACGAGATTGTCGTGGCAACCGGTGTCCGACCAAGGGACCTTACTCTGAAAGGCAGTGATCATGACAGAGTGATTTCCTACCAGGAGCTTATTTCGGGGCAGAAAACCGCGGGCCGGCGGGTGGCAGTGATCGGTTCCGGCGGCATAGGCTTCGACGTGGCCGCTTTTCTTGTTCATGATCAGGTGTCAAAACCGGATCGGGACAGGTTTTTGGCCCAGTGGGGTATCGACCGATCCTACGGCAGCGGCGGAGGGCTCTGTGCTGCCGCTGAGTGGGAGCCGCTGCGTGAGGTTTACCTGCTTCAGCGAAAAACCACCAAGCCGGGGGCCACTTTGGGCAAAACCACCGGTTGGATTCATCGCTCGGTGTTAAAAAGGAACCGGGTCAAATTTCTTATCGGAGTCCGTTATCTGTCGATCGATGATGCTGGGTTGACCATCGATCATGAAGGTGAAACCATAACGCTTGAAGTCGACAGTATCGTTGTCTGTGCCGGTCAGGAATCTCAAACTTCAATTGCCACGGAACTCGAAGAGGCGGAGATCAGTTATCACCTGATCGGGGGGGCTCGCAAGGCGACCGAGGTTGACGCCAAAAGAGCCATTTTCGAGGCGGTTGAACTGGCAGACAGGCTCTAATCTTTGTCGAGCTACCACAACGGGGTATAGTCTAACACATGGATGCAGCATGAAGGTTGTCGGGCTCCCTCAAACCCGCAAATGTGGCTCCGGCCCTAGTCTTATCACTATCCTGCTACTATTCATTTTATTTATTCGAAAAAAAAATATTAGTGTTAGTTACCCTTTGGTTATCTTTTTTTACCAGAAAATACCACCAATACAGGCCAGTTAAAGGGTGTGGTTATCTGGTCAGTCCAGACAGAGCTCGGCCAGGGGCTTTGTGCTGTTAACTAAGTTAAAGATTTCTTTTTAAAAAATCTTCGTTTTTGAGTACATTAAACAGGCTTTTATCGAGGCTGCACGCTGTGGTTATTTTTTGGTACCCGGAGCTTTAATGAGTCAAAGCAGCATCACATTTCTCCCATACCATAGAACCATCGAGGTTTCTGAGGGAGACAGCCTGATCCGAACTGCGTTACAGGCAGGAGTTCACATCAATGCCTCCTGTGGCGGGGAAGGTGTCTGTGCCAAGTGCCGGGTCCAGGTCGAGCAGGGAGAAATTGGCGAAGGGATCTCCGAACGTCTCAGCCCCGAAGACATTGAAGACGGCTACCGGCTGGCCTGTCAGGCCAAGGTAACTGGAGATGCAACGATCCGAGTGCCGGTCGAATCGGCCATGGATCGCTCGGTCTTCGACCAGCAGGTGAAGCCCAGACAGACCGCCAAAATCCAGCAGATGGATTTCGACAGCCTCAAGGAGCGCGGACTGTTTATTCCTCCCGTGGAAAAAGCCTATCTCGAACTGCCACCCCCCGATGCCCAGAACAACATGCCGGATGTCACCCGGCTCATCGAGTATCTGAAACTGCAGTCTGACGAGCACAAGCTGGAAATGACCATTCCGGTGATCAGAAAACTGCCATCTATTCTGCGTGAGAACGATTTTAAGGTCACCGTAACCCTGGTCCGTCCGGTTCGTGATGACGGCAAGACACTGATAACCAACATTCAGCCGGGCGACACAACAGCCCAGACCTACGCTATTGCCCTGGATATCGGCACGACCACCATCTACGCTCAGCTCATCGATCTCAAGTCCGGTGAGAGTCTGGCCGAGGATGGCGATTTCAACGGTCAGATCAGCTACGGTGAGGATGTCATCAGCAGGATGATTTTTGCTGAAAAGGGTGACGGGCTCGAGAAATTGCAGCAGACGGTTATCGGCACAATCAACAAGGTGCTTGGCAAGATCGTCAGCCGGGCCGGCGTGGCCCGGGAGGACATTTCGACGATCACCATGGCTGGCAACACCACCATGACCCAGCTGCTGCTGGCCATCGATCCGAGTTACCTGCGCCGTGCACCCTACGTTCCGGCTTCGACCATGTACCCGCCGTTCAGGGCGGCTACCATCGGCATTGATCTGGACGAACATGTCCTTGGGCTGCTTTATCCGGCAATATCAAGTTATGTGGGGGGCGATATCGTTGCCGGTATCATGGGCACCGGCCTCTATCGTGAAGACGAGCTGACCCTGTTTCTCGACATCGGCACCAACGCCGAGATAGTCATTGGCAACAAAGACTGGCTTGCCTGTACGGCCTGCTCGGCTGGACCCGCCTTCGAGGGGGGCGGTATTGAATTCGGTATGCGGGCTGCCAAAGGGGCCATCGAGGATTTTTCTCTGGATCCGGTCAGTTTTGAGCCGATGCTGCTGACCATTGGCGACGTCCGTCCCAAAGGGATATGCGGATCAGGGCTTATCATCATGGTTGCCGTGATGTTCGAGATGGGAGTGCTCAACAACCGAGGTAAGTTCAACAGGGATCTGAACAGTGAGCGCGTCAGGGAAAACAACGGCATCTGGGAATTCGTGCTGGCCTACGAGGACCAGACCCAGATTGGCCGGGACATCACCATATCCGAAATTGATATAGACAACCTTATCAGAGCCAAGGGGGCTGTCTACAGCGGCTGCATGACCCTGCTCGAAGAGGTTGGCTTCAGCATGGACATGATTGAACGCATCATCCTGGCCGGTGGTTTCGGCAGCTATATTGACCTGGAAAAGGCCATGACCATCGGGCTGCTGCCCGAGATCGATCCTGAGCGGGTTATCTTCATTGGCAACGGCTCCCTGATGGGGGCGCGGATGAGCTCGCTGACTAACCGGA
Organism: Desulfocapsaceae bacterium; assembly: GCA_051010975.1. Taxonomy (GTDB): domain Bacteria; phylum Desulfobacterota; class Desulfobulbia; order Desulfobulbales; family Desulfocapsaceae; genus JABDQA01. The sequence goes on along the minus strand of JBPCUV010000107.1, from coordinate 1,498 downwards.
TCAGAAAAGATGTGGTCGAAGTGACGAAGAAGATGACCAATTTCGAACTCTCGGAGACGCCTTCCTACATGGATCACTACGTAGCAGCCATGTTTATACCGCATACGGAAATTGAAAAATTTCCCCAGGTCAAGGAGCGGGTGGCGGCCTGGAAGGAGTTGGCCTCGAGGAATTGAAAAAAGTTGTTCGGACTGTTTGAAATAAGTGCTGGTTTCCATTAATACTAGGTGGTGCCGGTTTTAATATAGATATATTCAATGTGACTTTGTTGTAGTGGCTGAAAATTTATGGGTACAGTGGGTTGGGCGGCTGGCTTCCTTGCAGTCGTTCAGCCGGTTGAGCTGACCGGAGACTAACTCTAAAACCTGAAGGAGGCTAAAGTGGCATTTGAACTCAACAAAGAGTCTTATACCGGTGGGATCAAGGAGATATCCATTGGTAAAGGCGACGCCGCACTGACCGTCGGTGGAGAGACATGTTATCCCTTCTATACGTTTGAAGGCGACATGCCGAACAAGCCTATCATTGCCATGGAAATCTGGGACATGGAACCGGAAGACTGGCCGGAGGCCGCAGTGGCGCCGTTCAAAGACGTTATCTCGGATCCTGCTGCCTGGGCTAAAAAGTGCGTCGAAGACTATGGCGCCCAGGCCATTGTTCTCCAGTTAAAATCGATTGACCCCAATGACAAGGATGCCAGCGCCGAGTCTGCTGCCGAAACTGCTAAAAAAGTTAAAGCAGCGATCGACGTACCTTTAATTATCTGGGGCTGCGCAAATCCAGAGAAGGATGAAGAGGTACTCAAGGCTGTCTGTGAAGCCTGTGACAGTGAGAACCTCCTTATGGGTCCGGTCGAAGAAAAAAATTACAAAGGGATTGCGGCTGCAGCGATGGGCTACAATCATTCGTTGATCTCCTCATCACCAATCGATGTCAACCTGGCAAAGCAGATCAATATTCTGCTCGAAAATTTCGGTATGCCGATGGAGAGAATCATCGTTGACCCGACTACTGGTGGTCTCGGCTATGGTCTGGAGTACTCCTATTCGGTTATGGAGCGTTTGAGTATGGCGGCCATGACCCAGGGTGATGACAAGCTTCAGTACCCGATGATCAATAATCTGGGCAATGAGGTCTGGAAGTGCAAAGAAGCCAAACAGACCGTCGAAGATGCACCGCTGCTTGGCGACCCCGAGCGCAGGGGCATTCTGATGGAGGCGGTCGGCGCAGTTTCTTATCTGCTCAGTGGCACCAACATCCTGATCATGCGTCATCCAGAGTCCATTCGTCTGACCAAAGAATTCATCAGTGGTCTGTCCGATGGCGGCAGCCTCGCCGACGCTGCCCCGATCAGCAAAATGACGGACGATGTCTCCATCGATTTTGCTGCTCTGGCTCCGGAGCCGGATCTGACCATCGAGGAAGAGAAGAAGGCAGCTCCAGCCAAGAAAGCCGCCCCGGCCGCTAAAGAAGCAGCTCCGGCCAAGAAGGCAGCAGC
>JBPCUV010000106.1:0-20263 GCA_051010975.1 Desulfocapsaceae bacterium | reverse complement strand
GATATTGACGGTATTGAAGAATATGTCGATCTCGAACTGGAGATGGGTCATTATTGTGATACCTCCGATATCGACGGCACGCTCCACTTTTTCCCGAAGGGAAACGCCTGAGAGATTCGGCTGGTCTCCATGCTCAGTGTCCGACACTGAGATGGCTACGCATTCCTTTCTTTTCCCATGAATGTCGATATTCTCTCAGATACCCATATCCACACCAGTCTTTGCCGTCATGCCAGCGGGACAATGGAGGACTATGTGGTCAGTGCCATCGACCAGGGACTCAAGCGATTGGTCTTTCTAGAGCATCTCGAGGAAGGGATCAATGCCCATGTTCGTTCCTGGCTTACCGAAGAAGAATTTGATCAATATTTTGAGGAAGGTCATCGACTGCAAAGACGCTACGCCGGAAGGATCGAAATCGGCATCGGCGTCGAGGTAGGCTATAATCCCGACTGCCCAGACAGGATCCTGAAAAGGCTGGGACGGAGAAAATGGGACAGGGTCGGACTAAGCTGCCACTTTTTTAAGATGGATGGTCACGACGAGCACCTCAATGTCCTCAGTAACAATCAGAGAAACATTGATTTCGTCGAGCGCTATGGTGATCGCAGATTGCTGAGTCGCTATTTTGAGACCCTGACGGAAGCAGTCCAAACCATCCCGGCGGACGTACTCTGCCATCTTGATGCCGGCCTCAGACATCAGCCCAATCTCTATTTAGATGACAGTCACTGGCAGCAGATCGACACCCTGCTGGGCAAGGTCAAGCAGGCCTCCATGGCTCTTGAGATCAACACGTCGGGCTACAAGTATCGCGGTCTGCCCTTTCCACTGCCGGAAATCATCGCTCTGGCACGGGACAAGTCCATACCGATGGCACTGGGCTCGGACGCCCATAGCCCTTCTGAAGTGGGACGCTACTTCGACAAAATTCCAAGCCTGCTCGGTTGAGCACACCGTCTGTACTTGCGTCTCTACAGCCTCACACAAGATCAAGGCATCAGGCAGGCAAGACGCGAGCCAGAGAAACCTGGGAGTAGATTGGGACCTAGTCCGCTACGTAGAGGGCAGCCAGTCGACATTCATACGCTTTACCACATTGATACCTCCCGCCAGCACCGTGTTGTTATCGTATCCATGATGATCAAGGAAGCGCTGAATCTCGTATGACCTGGAACCTGCGTTGCAGACGATTACCATCGTCTTGTCCCGCGGCAGCTCCTGGTAACGGTCCCGAACCTCGTCATAAGGAAGAGAGAGCCAGCGGTCTGAGCCGAACTTTTCGACAAACGGGACAGCTTGTTTTGGATGACGCACGTCGAGCATGACCCAGTCCGGATGTTGCCCTGGGCTGTCCATATAGCTGAAAAAATCACCCATATCGACTTTTCTCATCCTGTTGTCACATAAATTTTCGGCCACGTAAGCCGCTGCATTTATCGAATCGATGGCAGCCGAAAATGGAGGGGAATAGGCCATCTCGATATTGTTAAAGTCTTCGATGAAAGCACCGTCGCATAGCAGCGGTGCAGCACCGTTGATACGGGCCAGAATGCCGTCACCCATCGGCCCAACTCCCTGCAGTCCCAGCACACGCCTGGTTCTACGGTCGAATACCATGAGAAAACAGGTAACCGCCTGGGTCGGATAAAAGTGGGCCCGATCAATCGGCGAAGTGAGTGAGATATCAGCATCAAAGCCAGCGTCCCTGGCAGCCTGCAGGGTCAACCCTGCCGATCCGATACTCATATCGAAGCCTTTCATTATAAAACTGCCGACACCGCCCTTGAAAGTCGAGGGTACTCCGCAGATGTTGTCTCCCGCTACCCTTCCCTGCTTGTTAGCAAGTGAGCCGAGCGGGGCAAAAAATTTCTGACCAGACACCAGGTTGGTGATTTCCACACAGTCACCGGCGGCGTAAATATCCGGATCGGAAGTCTGCATGCGTTCATTAACCACAACGGCACCGCCTCTGGAAACATGCAACCCGGCATCCTGCGCCAGCTCTGAGCGGGGACGGACACCAACCGCCATGATAACCATATCGCCGTCGATCTCTCTTTTATCGGTCCTGACACCGCGGGCTTTGCCCTCCCCGTCACCAAGAATTTCCACCACCCCCTCTTCGAGAAGAACCTCCAGGCCGCTGTCCCGCAGATGTTTAGCGAGAATATCAGCCATCTCCCAATCGACCAGGCTGGGCAGCAGGTGGGTCTTGAGCTCGACGATGGTGGCATCGATGCCCCACAGGTCCTTGAAGGCCTCCGCCATTTCGATGCCGATGGCCCCGCCGCCGACAATTACAGCTTTGCCGACCTGGCCTTTGGCAATTCGATCCTTTATCTCTATTGCTTTATGAAGATTGTTAACGGTGAAAACCCCATCCAGATCGAGGCCTGGCAGCGGTGGTACTATCGGCTCGCTGCCGGTGGCAAGCATCAGTTTATCGTAGCTTATTTCCTGTACCTCGCCAGTCTCGACGTGTTCGGCGGTGACACTCTTCTTGAGCCTGTCAATGGCCTTCACCCTGGTGGAGGTCACAGTGGCAACCCCTTTCGCCTTTTCGAAAAAGTACTCATCCCTGAGCATGTGAAAGTTGGTGGAACGTAAATCCTTCTCATCCGGGACGTCACCTGAGACATAATAGGGAATTCCGCATCCACCATAGGAAATAAGGCTGTCCTGATCGATCAGCACTACCTCAGCATCCGGATCGAGGCGCTTTACCCTCACTGCGGCTTTGGGTCCCGCAGCGACTGCTCCGACTACAACGACTTTCTTACCCATCGTACTCTCTTCTGTTATTCTGATTATTGTGCACGGCCCGCCGGGGCCGAACCTAACGCTTCATATTGGCGACCAACTGCCTGCTTAACGGTTGACAAGCACATAGCTACTGTTGAACCGGGTCCGCTTCTCCGGCTTTTTCAAGGGCTGGCCCAAGGCAATACCGGCGATCGGGATGATTGCATCGGGCAGATTGAAGTAGTCTCTCATTCCCTTTATCCTCTCCTTCCTCGGGTGAATTCCGATCCAGCAGCCACCAAGTCCGAGACCGTTTATGGCCAGAAGCATGTTCTCTACACAGGCGGATACGTCCTGCAGCATATAGGACTCCTGGTTCTCATGGGCCGCGCCGATGTCTCCACAGACCAGAAAAGCGGCCGCCGCCCCCTTGAGCATCGAGCCGTTGGGGGCAATAGCCATCATTGCCTCTAAATCTTCAGGCTGCCTGGTAACGATAAAGCGCCACGGATCCCTGGCTCTGGCAGAGGGAGCCGACATGCCGGCCTGCAGAATGGCTTTGATCTGGGCGTCGGTAACCGGCTCAGAGGTGAAAAGCCTGACGCTTCGTCGTTGGAATATAAAATCCAATTTCTCATTCATCTGATTCCCACGTTTACTTGATCATGTTCGCTAAATATCGCCGTGCATCTCACTCTTCCGGAAGCAATTTGTCAAGTACAAGGCGTTGGCGATCATCAAACAGATGTTTTTCTATCATCACAATTGCGCAGACAACCCCGAATCCCGATCCTGCACCTATCAAAAACATGATCAGAATCTGATATTTCACCGCCTCAATCGGCGGCGTACCGCCTAAAATTTGGCCGGTCATCATCCCCGGCAAACTGACCAGGCCCGTTACCGCCATCGAGTTGATCAGGGGGATCATACCGGTTCGCATGCAGTCCCGACGAATGTCGCTGACAGCTTCGGAACGGCTCTCACCAAGCATCAACCGCTGCTCTATGACCTCCTTCTGTTCATAGAAAAGACTTGTCAGCCGATCCGAGGCAAGTGCCACACCTGTCATGGTGTTGCCAAGCAGCATCCCTAGAAAAGGGATCGAGTAGCGCGGATCGTACCACGGATCCTGGCGTAAAATAACAAGCAGGGCAAGCAGGGCGACCGAAAATGAAGAAACGAACATCGAGGTGATGCCGACGTGGTAACCAAAAAAACCTCGCAGTTTTCTCTTCAGCCGGGCCCGAACCTCCCGTCCTGCAGCCAGCAGCATAATCTGGGAAACCAGGATGATCAGCCAGACGGAACTGGTGGAAAAAAGATATTGTAAAACCAGCCCGATCAAAAGCAGTTGTACGGTCATCCGGGCGGAGGCAATAAGTATTTGAGACTCCAGGCCGAGCTTGAGATTGAAGCTGAGCCCGGCAAGAAGCAGAATTAGAGCGGCCGCAATCGACAAGTCCAGCGGTGAAAGTACGGCAACATTCATCGTCAGGTACTACTCCCTTGAGGATTTCGCTGATAGTTTAGTTCATTTACCTGAAGACCGTCCGCACGCATGGTCATGGTCAGCGTTGCAACGCGCCCCAACTGCTCCGAATTGTGACTTACCCAGAGCGCAGCGGCACCAGTGTCGTCGAGATAGCTTTTCACCAGTGTTTCGAGAAGCAAGGCGTTGTCCTGGTCAAGTCCGGAACCAACCTCGTCGAGCAGCAGAACCCGGGGAGCCCTGATCAGGGCCCTCACCAGACTTAGCCGCTGTTTTTCACCAGTGGACAGCCGCGTTACATCCCAGCCGAGGATATCAGGCTCAAAACCGCAGGCTCGAACCAGATCTTCCGCCTCTTCCTGCCTATACTCAGGCGGCAAATGATCACTGACAACCCGTTGCCACCAGCGAGATTCGGCCGGAATCATGGACACCAGACGGCGCCATTCCGGAGGTGTGTAGTGCTGACGTTCCCTGCCATTAAGCGTCACTGTGCCCTCGCTTCGATCGATATCTGCCAGGGCTCGAAGCAGACGGGTCTTGCCCACACCGGAAATACCGTCCAGACCTGCACAACACCCTGGCGCCAGAGATAAACTAAAAGGCCCGTTGCTGGAGAACTGCAACGAATCTACCTGTAAAAGGGGGCTATCAGGGAAAGATAATGACAAATCGGGTTCCTTCCTGGATACGGCTCTCAACTTCTATGTCACCGCCATGTTCCTCAACGATATTCTGGGCAATGGCCAGCCCGAGACCGGTCCCCTTGCTCCTGTCGGTAAAGAACGGTTCGAATACCTGGGCGGCTATTTCCTCGCTCATACCGGGACCGTTGTCGCTAAACGAGATGACCGTCTGATCATCATCGCCTACAGAAGTTTCCACCTCCAGCCTGCCCCCCTCTTCCATCGCCTGGATACTGTTGAGAATGATATTGAGGAAAGCCCGGTACAGCATGTCCTCGTCAACATCTCTGACGATGGCATCAGCGGTGAAGACCGTTTCGATCTCCACCGCCTGCTTTTCAGCCATTGAACTGGTAAAATTAATGGCCCTGTTCAGGATCTGCTGCAGATCACAAGCTTTCAGCTTGGGCTGCTGGGGTCTGGCAAAGTCGAGAAATTCGGTAACAATGGTATTGAGTCTTCTGGTTTCATCGACAATGATCTGGGCCAGATTCTCGTTGCCGGGGGCCACTTTTTCAATTCTTTTCTTGAGAATTTCTGCTGTGGAACGGACGATGCCCAGAGGGCTCTTGATTTCATGGGAAACCGTGGCCACCATAGTTCCGAGATGAGTCAACCGTTCATTTTTGTCTAGTTGATCTTTGAGTGTAAGCCGCTCCACCATTCTGCGTTCGAGGATATCTCCAGCCCGAGAAACAATGGAACGCAATACCAGAAAGAGCACCAGCATCACCACTGCCGACACTATCATGATGCGGCCCTGCAGTTTCAAGATGGCGGTGTAGTCCCTCGAAAGATCTTTGGCGATCTCGATGACCCCCATGATTGCATCCCCGGCTTCGCCGCTCTCCTTAACTTGCCTGAAAGGGATGAAGGTTTTGAGCTGACAACTTATCTGTGGATCGCGGGAAAGCAGACTCCACATGGTACCACTGTAAATGAATCTGGAATTGGCAGCACCGCCAAGTGCCTTTTCGTATTCTATGCCGCCCTTGTCGCGTTTTCCCACCATTTCGGGAAGCGTAGAGTAGGAAATGACATTCTCTTTGGAGTCGTAAATGGTAACCGAATCGATGGCCAGCCCCTGGATAATTTCGCTGACGATTTTGTCGAGATAGCCGAATTGATCCGGGTTTCTCAATGCGATTCGACCATAGCGAACCACCGCGGGGAGTACGAAACGCCTGAAAACTTGCTGGTTGAGGTTACCTGCCAGCAAAAGAGAATAATCTTCGCTCTGCTTGAGCATCACGTCTTTGGCATTATTGGAGATGATCCAGGAAAGGATCATGGTGAAGATGAGGATCGCTCCCAAAGCGGTGAAAGAGAAATACTTTACCAGAGTAAACGACTTCAGCCCGGCATCTCTAGGCTGCCGGCCGCTTTCGTGTTGATTATTGTCACTACCCTTGTTTATCATCACTTGTCAGTCGCGACAGACGCCGCAGATTCTGCATACCCCGGTATCACAGGGTGGGGTTTCCTTTTCCTCAAAACTACGGCGATATTCCCGCCACAAGTAGCCATCCTTGATCCCGTGATCGACAATAGTCCAGACCAGAGGGCTGTGTTTGGTGAATTGCCTGGTTGCGAAAAGCTGTTCACTCAGCCCGCTTTGCTTCAAAGCCTGCTTCCAGGATATACCCGAGTCGGCCATAATCAGCAATACCTGTGCGAGCCTGCGGTCACCACGGGACAAGATAGACTGAAACAGGGCCTGGTCGGGATTGTCGAATTTGAGTCGAAGGTTTGAAAGCGAAGCCAAATGGGTTCTCAGATACTTGATTTTTGCCGTTATGTTCTGCACCCCATCTCGTCCTGTTAACGTTTCTTCACCGTCGAGTTCCTCTGAGGCCCCGAAGGGGTGATACTGAAAGGGCGTCCAGGGCTTGGGAACAAAACTGTTAACCGAGATCGATATTTCGCTCAAACGGCCGCGTTTGCGGCCAATACCGTGTATCACATCCCTGATTCTTTGAACCAGGTCGACAAACTCTTCAAGATCCCCAAAGGTTTCCGTCGGTAGACCAATCATCAGGTACAGCTTGAGCCGATGCAGCCCTGCCTCAGTGAGTTTTTCAGCGGCAGCGAGCAGATCCGATTCGGTAAGCTGTTTGTTTATCACTCTGCGCAGCCGTTCTGAAGCACCGTCCGGGGCAATGGCCACACTTTTTAAATTGCTGGCCTGCAGCAGCTCCAGCAGATTGTCAGATATTCTGTCTGCCCGCAGAGAAGAAAAAGAGAGCGAACAGCCATCAGAACCAAGGTTGCCGGCGATCAGATCGAGATTTTCCCGGGAGGTCATCTCCATGCCCAGCAGTCCAATCCGGTCGATCCCCCTGGGCCGTTTCTCAAGACTTTTCAGGATCGCCTCAATATCCCAAAGGCGGGGCGGCCGATAGACAAAGCCGGCTGTGCAGAACCGACAGCCCCGGGAACACCCTCGTCCCAGCTCGGAGAGGTAGAGATCTGAGAATTCGGTTTCCGGCGTCAAAAGCTCAGAATGGGCCGAAAAATCGGTGGTCTCCAAACCGATCCGACGGATGCGTTCGGGCAGCCCAGGTTCCATTTCATACTTTTCAAACCGGTTTTGACTGTCATAGCGTGGCTGATAGAGCTGTGGAGCATAAAATCCGTCATGATCACGATTCAGCCGTGAGAGCAACCGACGGCGATCGCTGAAATCGTCCGCGCAGAGCATGTCAATCAGTTTGGGCAGCAAGGGCTCGGCTTCACCCACCACGAAAAGATCAACAAAGGGGGCCAACGGTTCAGGATTCATAAAGGCGGCAACACCTCCGCAGACGACAAGCGGATTTCCAGGTTCTATGGATTCTTCTCTGCGGTTAGCCAGCGGTTCAAGCCCCGAGGTAAGAAAAAACCGGGCCAGATTTAGGTAGTCATGTTCAAAACTGATGGATATGAAGATAATGGGAAAATCGGCGGGTGGCCGTCCCGACTCCACCGAGACGAGCGGCTGGTCAGTTTCGGGCAGAAAAAGCCTCTCGCAGACCAATGCATGGTACTCGTTGAGCATTCGGTAGACGAGCTGGAGTCCGAGGTTGGACATGCCAACCCGGTAGTGATTGGGATAGAACAGGCCGACAGGCAGCAGCCCCTTCCATTTTTTCAGATAGGTACCCCGCTCCCTGTCAAGCAGATCGGCTCTGGACGGTACCCGGGAGATTGTGGTGCGCGATGTTACCTGTCTTTTGCGATCCAAGAGCCCTCAACACACCAGCCCGTCTTAATTAGCCTTCTTACGGAGATAGGTTGGCGTCTCCAGATAATCCTCGTTAATCCGTTCGCTGGGTTTGGGCTCTTCCTTTTCCATAGAACGGTTGCCGCGGGTCGGGCCGAAATTATCAAAGGCGTCAAAATTGGAGCCTGGCAGTACAGTGGCCTTGGGAACTCTGTTTGCCAGAGCAGGCTTATAAGGCTGCTGTCTTTCAGCTTCGGGTTTCAGCGGATGCTGAGTCCGCACCGATTCAACCGGCTTGGCCGGTTTCAGCGGCACTTCGTGCTGCTGTTTGCGCGGCAGATCACCGACCTGGGCAATGGTTCTCTCCCGGGTGCTGACGTCGCCGACTCCGGTGGCTATTACGGTTACCTGAAGCTCGTCGCCCAGGCTGTTGTCATAGAGTGCGCCGATTACCACCTTGGCATCCTCATCGACCTTATCCTGGATAAGCGCCGAGGCTTCCATGAACTCAGCCATGGTGAAGCTCTCTTCGGTGGCGGAAATATTGATCAGCAGACCGCGGGCGCCGTCGATGCCGACATCTTCGAGGAGCTGGTTGTCGATGGCCCTTTTGGCGGCCTCAACCGCCCTGTTTTCACCAACCGCCGAGGCAGATCCCATAATGGCCGGGCCAACTTCTTTCATCACTGTGCGCAGATCGGCGAAATCAGCATTGATCAGGCCGGGCACATTGATCAGATCGGTAATCCCTTTGACCGCCTGGAGCAGAACCGTATCGGCCAGGGACAGCATATCAGAAAGTTTGGAAGTCTTCTGCATCAGGCTCAACAGCCGGTCGTTGGGCACCGTGATGATTGTATCGGCGTATTTATGTAGTTCCTGCCAGCCGGCTTCAGCGTTTCGCTGGCGCTGCTTTCCTTCAAAATTAAAAGGCTTGGTCACTACAGCTACAGTCAGTGCACCCAACTCTTTGCTGATCTTGGCGACCACCGGTGCAGCTCCTGTACCGGTGCCCCCTCCCAGGCCGGCCGTGATGAAGACCATGTCGCTGCCAAGCAGGCAGTCTTTGACTTCTTCCATTGACTCATGGGCAGACTGGGCCCCGGTCTCCGGATCGGCCCCCGCACCGAGCCCCTTGGTAATAGAAGGTCCCAGCTGAATGCAGATATCGGCTTTGGATTGCTCCAGGGCTTGCTTGTCGGTGTTGGCAACGACGAATTCCACTCCCTGAAGCTTGTTCTCCACCATGGTGTTGATGGCGTTTCCGCCTCCGCCACCCAGGCCGATGACTTTCACTACCGCGACGCTCTCTGTCTCCGCCATTCTGAACGGCATGCTGATCTCCCAATATCTTTTGATTCTCGACAGTTAGGGCAGGAAAAAAGGTATGATTCCTTGGAATAGGAACTATAGCATTTCATCGTGCCCGCATAAACAAAAAAGTCCTCGATCACATGATTTTTTTGAACAGCCCTCTCATTTTGTCCATCACTCCGGTGTCCTGATCCATGGCGCTCATCTGATGATCTCTTCCATAGAGCACCAGACCGACCCCAGTGGTGCAGCGGGGAGTGTACACATCATCAACCCTGCCCCCGATTCCACTTGGATATCCAACCCTTACCGGCATATCGAAAATCTGCTCGGCCAGATCGACGAGATTGACCAGCAGTGAGGTCCCGCCGGTCAAGACAATTCCGGCGTTTATTCTATTCTTCTGGCCGGAGACGACCAGTTCCCGGTTGACCATTTCCAGGATCTCCACCATTCTTGCCTCAATGATGTCGACCAGTACTTTCTGAGTAACCCGCCTCGGCTCCCTGTCTCCGACCGAGGGAACGTCGACCACATGGTTGGATTTGATCACCGCTGACAAGGCGCTGCCGTAATCCTCCTTGAGGCGTTCCGCCTCAGCCAACGGGGTTCTGAGACCAACGGACAGATCGTTTGTCAGGTTGTGCCCCCCCAAACCGAGTTCGCAGGTATGCCTGATGGTACCCTCATAGAAGACGGCGATATCAGTGGTTCCGCCACCTATGTCCACCAGGACCACACCGAGGTCCATCTCGTCCTGGGTGAGTACTGCCTTGGCAGAGGCGATGGACTCCAGTACCAGATCGGCAACCTCGAGACCTGCTTTGTTGCAGCAGGTAACCAGATTGTGCACGGCACCGATGTCGGCGGTAACGATGTGGACGTTGGTCACCAGCCTGACCCCGGTCATGCCGAGCGGATTCTGGATACCGGTATGGTCATCAACCATATATTCCTGCGGCAGCACATGAATGACTCGCTGATTCTCAGAAATTTTCACGGTCTGGGCGGCAGTGATCACCTCCTGGACGTCGGCCTGTTTAATCTCCCTGTTGTTGATCGCCAGGATACCCGGACTATTGAAACCCTTTATGTGGTTGCCGGCGATACCGACGTAAACCGATTCGAGATCGCAGCCGGCAATATCCTCGGCAACTTTCACCGATTTACGGATCGAGGCCACCGTACTTTCGATATTGACTACCACCCCTTTTCGCATCCCCAGCGATGGTGTGGTTCCAACCCCGATAACATCTACGGCATCCTGGAATACCTCGCCGACCACGCAGCAGATTTTAGTGGTGCCGATATCGAGCCCAACCACAAGATTGCCCCGAACCTCGCGTTTCTGTTCACCGGCGGGCTCGACTCCCATTTCCAATTCCTGATCTTTGTTGTTTTCCATGTTCAAACTCACCCTGACTCGCCGTAACCGACAATTACCTTATCCTTTAAGTAGTCCATCTTGATATAGGCAACGCGGCCTATGTCCATACCTGTTCTGCGCGGCTTGTAGAGCATTTCCAGCACCTTTCTGAGCCGCACGTATTTCCTTCTGATATCGCCTTCGCCAAAAAAAATAGGGAAGGGGTGTTCTACAAGGTGGAGTATCAACCCCTCTTCAGCATCCACATGGAGCTCCGAGATAGACTGCACCGGCAGATTTGGATTGTTGGTCTCAGCCAGCCGGAGCAAATCGAGCGGGCTCTCAAGCTCTGAAGGTATAGCTTCGAGATCCTCGGCCTGTTCGAGACCGGTGATCACCGGAAAGTCCAGATCCATACCATAAGCCGTTTTGACAAAAGTGTTCCCTTTGCGATCGAGATAGTAGAGCTGCGCCCGTTCATTCTCACCGACAGCAATGAGGGCGTATGGCTTGAATTCACGAACCTGCAGAATCAAGGTGTCGGGCCAGTGCCTTGCAACGGTTATCTGGTCGACCCACAGACTTTCTTTTCTGACATTTTCAGTGATGACTTTTTCATCGACAGAGAAAAGGCTGGCGCTCACTTTCACTCCGGAGGCCGCGCGAATCTCATCCGCAGTGGAATTGGTATATCCCTCTACCCTGATCTCGGTAATTCTGAAATAATCGAGGTCCTCGAGCAGCACGGCAAAAAGAGAGAACCCGCCGCTCTTGAAAAACAGTGCTCCCGCGCAGACCAGGCAGAAAAACAGCAGCAGTTTTCTGCGGCCGCTTGGCTGGGGTGCGCTTTGATAGGATGTTGGACTACTGTCTTTACGGTGACTCCAGTAATTATTGAGTTTCTTCAACAGGGATTTGCGCTGTTTCTGGTCCCGCTCATTGAAACGGAATGCACCCCTGCTGGTTTCCACCCCGCCTCCCTCTACGGTGTAACGGTTTTTCTTTTTAGAGCCTGATATCTTCTGCAGCCAATTTTTCATATTTGTCTAAACTAGCGGAGAAATTGCACTTCGGGTATCAATTCGACACCACTGGTCTGTATTACTTTTTCTTTTATCTCGTCGATCAGTGCCAGCACATCACGGGCAGTTGCTTTACCGCAGTTGACGATGAAATTGGCATGCTTTTCTGAAACGGCAGCATCACCTATGCGCCTCCCCTTCAATCCAGCCTCGTCGATCAGTTTACCGGCACTGAACTCCTGCGGATTCCTAAACACCGACCCGCAATTGGGTTGTCCATAGGGCTGCCGCTCTTTTCTCTTTTCCCTGAGCGTCTTGATTGTTTCTCTTATCTGCTCGGGAACCGCGGGGTTGAGGCTCATGGTCACGCTGGTCACCACTGCCTCCGATCGTCCGCTAAGTGCCCTGCAGCTGCGGTAGCTGAACCCCAGGTTTTCATCACTAATAATTTCTATTTTTTCATGGTCAACTACCTCGATCGAGCTGATAATATCAGCCATTGATCTGCCCCAGGCCCCGGCGTTCATCGCCACCGCTCCACCGATGGTTCCCGGGATCCCCGAAGCAAATTCAAATCCCGACAAACCGCTGTCGGCACACCAGGAGGAAAGCCTGGCAAGACTTATGCCGGCACCGGCTTTGACCGATTTGTTCAGCTGAATTTGATCTGAGTCGCGGCCAATGTACTTGAAGCCTTCTCCGAGAACAATGACTATCCCGCCAAACCCCTCGTCGGCGGCAAGTATGTTGGATCCTTTCCCCAACAGTTTCCAGCGCAGCTCCTGGAGGCGACAGAAGTTCAGCACTTCCTGCAGGTCTTCCACATCAAGCAGTGTGACCAGAGCGTCAGCGGGTCCCCCGATCCGATACGTGGTCCAGGCCGACAATGGCGCGTCCCACTGGATCGTCCCTCTGACAACTCCAGTCAGCACTGCTTTTTGGGAGGAGCTCAGACTCATTTTTGTTCAACCTTTTCGAGCAGGGCCAACAGATCCTCACCTGCTCGGAAGATATTCCCGGCACCCAGGGTCAAGACCAGATCACCGGGTAGTAACTTATCCTTGACTGCTTCCGCCAGTTTCTCCACATCCGCAATATGTGCGGTGTTTCGCTGACCGTGCTGCCTAATTTTTTCGAGCAGCCGCAGGCTATCGATGCCTTCAATAGGTTCCTCACTGGCTGCGTAGATATCGGTCATTACCAGATAGTCCGCTTGATGAAAGCAGGTCTGAAACTCACTGAACAATCCTTTGGTGCGGCTGTAGCGGTGAGGTTGGAAAAGAACCACCAGCCGTTTATCCGGCCAGGCCTGCTTGACTGCGCTGAGGGTGGCTCGAATCTCCGTCGGGTGGTGGCCGTAATCATCGACCACCGTTATGCTGTCTGCTTCACCTTTGAGTTCCAGTCGACGCTGGACACCAGCAAACGAGCCGAGCGCATCAGCAATAACCGAAAAGTCGATTTCGAGCTCCAGCGCTACGCAAATGGAAGCCAGGGAATTGTAGACATTATGGAGACCTGGTTGGGGGAGCTCCACCGTGCCCAGCAGTTCTCCACTCCGGTAAGTATCGAAACGGCTGTAACCGTTTTCGAACTCGAGGTTTTCCGCATACACTTCGGCCTGCCTGGTGAGTCCGTAGGTTATCACCCGCTTGCTTATCCGGGGAAGCACCTCGGCGATATTTTCATCGTCCAGGCAGATTATTGCGGCACCGTAAAAGGGCACCTTGTCGATGAACTCGACAAACGCCTCTTTGACCTGGTCGATATCTACATAGTAATCGGGATGTTCGAAATCGATGTTGGTTACCACTTCGAGCACCGGTGAAAGCTTAAGAAAAGAACCATCGCTCTCATCCGCTTCGGCCACCAGAAACTCTCCTTCACCAAGCTTGGCATTGCCTCCCAGGCAATCCACCTTGCCGCCGACCACGATGGTCGGGTCAAGGCCGGCCTGGGCCATAATCCAGCTCACCATTGAGGTGGTAGAGGTTTTGCCGTGACTGCCGGCAATGGCAATCCCATATTTTTTCAGGCGCATCAGCTCAGCCAGCATCTCCGCCCGCATTACCACCGGAATCCCCAGTTCACGGGCAGCCAGAATCTCGGGGTTACTCTCAGAGATGGCAGATGAAGCAACGATCACATCGGCGCCTTCAATCCATTGACTGTCGTGTCCCTTGAAAACATTGCAGCCCAACTCACCCAGACGATCGGTTATCTTCGACCGGTTCAGATCGGAGCCGGACACCCGGTAACCCAGATTTGCCAGCAGCTCGGCAATACCGCTCATACCGATGCCCCCGATACCGACGAAATGTATATGTTTGGTCTTCCGGTACATATGCCTACTTCCTCGACAGATCCAGGCAGATATCCACAATCCGCTCGGCGGCATCACCGATGCCCAGTTTTTTCATCGATTCGGACATGGTATCGAGCCGGGCCTGGTCGTTGATAATTCTTAGAATCTCCTCAGCCAGCATCTGCGGAGTGAGGTCCTGCTGGCTAAACATCAGTGCCGCCCCATTCTCCACATACCAGGCCCCATTTTTTTCCTGGTGATTGTCGGCTGCATGAGGATAGGGAATCAACACGGCTGGCGTACCGACGACACCGATCTCCGCCAGAGTGGTCGCCCCGGCCCGGGAAACGATCAGATCAGCCTCTTGGTAGAGCTCTGCCATATCGGTAAAAAAGGCCGCAACCAAATGATCAATACCCATCTCCTCATAGGCCTGTTTAACCATCTGCTCATCATCGCTGCCGGTCTGGTGGATCACTCTGAGTGAGGAGAACGCCTCTATACCGCCCCGCAATGCTTCAACGATCATTTCGTTGACTGCATGAGCTCCCTGGCTGCCGCCAAGAATCAGCAATGTCCGCCGACCACTACTCGAATGTTTATTCCGACCGGCCTCGATGATTTTCTTGCGTACGGGATTTCCGGTCAGTATCGATTTCCCGACCGGAAAAAAAATCTCGCTTTGGGGCAACGACAGGCAGATCCTGTCGACCAGCCCTCCCAGCTTACGGTTGGCCAAACCGGGAACTGAATTCTGCTCGTGTATCAGGGTCGGTCGGCGCAGCAGCCAAGCAGCCGCGACCACCGGGCCGGTCACGTAGCCCCCCACCCCCATAACCACATCGGGGTTGAATTTTAAGATATGGTAACATGATTCCAGCACAGAGAATGGCAACACCACCAGGGCCTTGATCAATTCCCAGAGGTTCTTTCCCTTGAGCCCGTAAGAATGGATGGTCGTCACCGAAAAACCTGAACGGGCAAGTGAATCGCGATCCAGTTTACGCCTGGTACCGACGAACAGCACTGCACTCTCCGGCAGTGTCGACCGCACTTGCTCGGCAGTAGCTACAGCTGGAAACAGATGACCGCCGGTACCGCCACCGGTGAGCAGCAATCGCAATACTGATTTGTCGCTGCCGGTATCGCTCACTGGTGAATCTCCGCATTATTTCTCTTGTGAAGCCGGTGTACCGCTTCGATGAAGCTGGCACCCCTTTGCTTGTAATCGTCAAACATATCGAAGCTAGCACAGGCCGGCGAGAAAAGCACCGTGTCCCCCGGCTCGCAGGCAGCTGAAGCCCGAAGGACTGCCTCCTCAAGCGTGGCCGGATAATCGATTTCGACCAGATCGCCAAGCACCTCACCAATGGCCCGAGAGGCCTCACCGATCAGTATCAGCCGCTTGACATGGGAAGTGACACACTCTCTCAGCAGAGTATAATCATCGCCCTTGTCTTTTCCGCCGGCAATAAGGACGATGCCGCCTTCCGTGCTGCCAACCTGGTGGATGGCGTTATTCACCGCACCGGTGTTGGTCGCCTTCGAATCGTTGATGTAGGTAATGCCGTTGTAGCACGCC
This sequence comes from Desulfocapsaceae bacterium, assembly GCA_051010975.1. Lineage (GTDB taxonomy): Bacteria > Desulfobacterota > Desulfobulbia > Desulfobulbales > Desulfocapsaceae > JABDQA01. Next base: position 4,549 of record JBPCUV010000106.1, on the reverse strand, counting down.
ACCCTCTGCAGCCGATGTTCCCCAGGCTCGAACTCGATGAGAGCCTGCTGCACCGCATTCTTTTCGAGCCCGAAACAATCTGTTCCTAATAGTGCCGCAGCACTGTTCTGCAATCCTGACAAATTCGACAGTTTCGAACCAGCCAGTTCATATGTTCGCTCCGGAAGAACAACTCGACTGGAGCTTATCGATGCTTCGAAACTATCATCATGACCGAACCGTGACCACCGGACCTCGGCCATGGCTTCAGAAAACCTGCGGCACAGCTCGTCATCCCCGTTAATTACCGAGATCGTCTTGGCCGATCCGCCCTGAAACATATTCATTTTCGCCGCCGCGTAGCTTTCGACTGTATCATGCCGATCGAGGTGATCAGGAGTGATATTGAGCAGTATCCCGACCTCGGGCATGAAATCACCGCAAAGCTCCAGCTGAAAACTGGAAAGCTCAAGGACTATAGCATCGAACTTTTCTTCCGAAAGCAGATATTCACCGATCGGCGTACCGATATTGCCACCAACAAAGACTTTTTTCCCGGCCGCTTCGAATATCGAACCGATCAACTCAGTCACCGTGGTCTTGCCGTTGGTACCCGTCACCCCAATCACCGGAGCTTTGAATTTATCGGCGGCCAGGGCAAGTTCGCCGAGAATCGTAGCTCCCGACTGCCTGACCTTCTCCAGAACTGAGTGACGGTAATCAACTCCCGGGCTGGCGACCACGATGTCAGCCCGGGAGAGAAATCCCGTACTGTGCCCGCCTCCCTCATACTCGGCAACGCAATGTTCCAGCAACTCCTGCTCCTTTGGACTCAGCTCGGAGTAATTCCTGATGTCGGAGACCAGCACCCTGATCCCGCTCTCGTGCAGGTAGCGTACCATCGCCTGGCTGGCCCGACCGAAGCCGACGACCGCCATTGTATCACCTATCGTTGCCCGCGGTACCATAAGCGCAGTTTTGACCTTGTTATTGCATGGACTCCAGACACTATCGAGAGGATCCGGAAGTGGACCAGGACCCTGTCTTTATGCCAGCCTGCTCAAAATGTTCCTGTTGCGCATTGGCATAATGATCCTCTCGTTTTCCCGCTAAATGGTGATCTACCTCTCTGTTTTTCATGCCAAGGCCGGCCCAGGCCGCCCCCAGGACAAAACCAACGCTCGCTGATATCCAGCCAATGATTACATAAGTCATAGTTCCTCCGTTTATCTCTACCTGTTTGGCCGACTAAATACTGGCATCGGCACAATTCTGTAAAAACTTGCGGCCATCTCCTGCCCTTTCGGACTGAAGTCGTCGACCGTCATCAATCTTTAAATTTTTTTCAAACATCAGCGCAGCTTTAAGGTCGCGATGGCCAGGAACCCAAGAATTATCGAGACGATCCAAAATCGAACCACCACCTTGGTTTCATGCCAGCCTTTTTTTTCGAAATGATGATGAAACGGAGCCATCAGAAATATCCGCTTGCCCTTGGTCATCTTGAAGTAACCGACCTGCATGATCACCGACAGCGCCTCCATGACGAAAATGCCGCCGACAATTGCCAGGAGAAATTCCTGCTTAATTATCACCGCTATCGTGCCCAGAGCGGCGCCCAGCGACAGCGAGCCCACATCGCCCATGAAGACCTGGGCGGGATAGGCGTTATACCACAGGAAACCGAGACAGCCGCCAACCATTGCTCCGCAAAAGACCGCCAGTTCGCCGCTTCCAGCCACATAGTAGACCTGCAGGTAGTTAGAAATAACGGTGTTTCCGGCAATGTAGGAGAACACCAGATAGACTGCCGCCGAAACGATTGTCGGCCCGGTTGCCAGACCGTCCAAACCATCGGTGAGATTAACCGCATTGGAAGCGCCAATAATGATAATGATTGCAAAGATGACATAGAACCAGCCTAAATCTGGCCGTATATCTTTCAGAAACGGTATGGCCAGATGCCCATCGAAGCCGGGCGCGCTGAAGATGAAAATGCCGACGGCAGCAGCGCCGATCAGTTGCAGCAGCAGTTTACCCCTGGCGCTGAGTCCGGCACTTGATTTTTTGCTGATCTTTTTGTAATCGTCCAGGGCACCGATAAAGCCGAAGAAGCCAGTGACCAGCATGGTCAGCCAGACGTAACTGTTGTCAAGCCTGGCCCAGAGGAACGTAGACCCAATGATGGCCGCCAGGATAAGCAGCCCGCCCATGGTCGGTACGCCCTGCTTGTAAATATGGGTTTCTGGTCCGTCATCACGTATCACCTGACCGATCTGCATTTTCTTCATGGTCCTGATGAACCAGCTTCCAAAGACAATGACGATAAGAAAGGCCGTCACCGCTGCAAGAATGGAGCGGAAGGTAATATATCTAAAAACATTAAAGCCGATAAAAATCGTGTGCAGTGGGTAGAGCAGGTGGTAGAGCATTATTCAGCCTTAACGTTTTAACATCGTTCCATAATTTGATCGACAACCGTGTCAAGTGCCAATCCTCGGGAGGCTTTGACCAGCAGCCAGTCCTCAGGCCGCAATCGTGAGGCTTTAATCAGTTCCTCGATCCAGTCGATTACATTTTGTTTGTCGGTGAATACTCTGATCCGGTCCGGATCCATACCGGAAGCCTGGGCACCCTGCCTGATCTGATCAGCGAATTCTCCCACCAGGGCCAAAAAGGACAGATCCGATTGCGCCGCCACATTACCGATTGAGCGGTGCAGATCACCACTGGCCTCGCCCAGTTCGAGCATATCTCCCAGTATCGCCATTCTATTGCGGGCCGACAGCCCCCCGAGGGTTCTGAGGCCCGAAGCCATCGAGGCGGGATTGGCATTGTAGCTGTCATTGAGAATTTTAAGCCCCAACGGCGAGGTAAGCCGCTCCATGCGATTCGAGGAGGAGCGAAACTGCTCCAAGCCGGAGATGATGGAAGCAAAATCGATCCCTGCAGCCCGGGCGATAGCTGCAGCCGCACAGCAGTTGCTGACATTATGGAGGCCCGGAACCCGAATGGTAAGATCTCTGCTCTGCTCCCCAATATGCAGGGTGAAACTCAAATGACCGTTGTCATCGGCGGCAACGTTTTCTGCCCTGACCTCTGCCCCTCTGGCCACTCCTTCGGCGGAAACGGCAAAACCAATTTTCGATCTACTGTACTTCTCACTCAGACGGACGATATGTTCATCATCAAAGTTAACCACATGGACACTTTCCGGCCTGCTTTGTTCAAACAGTTCGCCTTTGGCTGAGGCCACCCCTTCAATGGAACCAAGCCCCTCTAAATGGGCCTGGTGTACGTTGGTGATACAGCAGATGTCGGGATCACCGATCCTGGCCAGCTCAGCGATTTCACCAGGACTGTTCATGCCCATCTCAAGAACCAGAGCACGGTGATGGACAGAAACCGGCAGCAGTGAAAGCGGAAGACCGATCAGGTTATTGAAATTGCCTGCCGTCTTCAGCACCCGTCCCGATGGTCTATCCAACCGATCCGGCCAACGGTTGTTGAAGATGGCTCCAGTCATGTCTTTTACGGTGGTCTTTCCACAACTTCCGGTCAGCCCCACGACCACCGGGTTGCTGATCTCACGCACCCGATCCAGTCGGTAGCGGGCAAGATTACCGAGGGCGGCCAGCGTATCTTCCACCTGAACGCAGCTGATATCTCCGCTGATCTGGTGGGCATCGGAGATGATCAGACAGCGGGCGCCGTTTTCAACCGCTTTATCCAGAAAATTATGGCCGTCAAACAAGTCGCCCTGCAGGGCCACGAATATGTCATTGTTGCCGATTGTCCTGGTGTCGGTCGATATGTCAGCAAATAACGTCCCACCCTTAGAGAGGGCCACCGTACCTCCAATGGCTGCAGTCACCGTTTCTAAATCCCACACCAGGCTGCTCCGCTGAGCGCAGAGCTTATCATCAAAAAATCGACTTTCCCGGCCGACGATCTGATAGTCTTCATGCCCCTTGCCGGCGATGAGTACGATATCTCCCTTCCCGCTGCGGGTCAGTGCCGCATCTATTGCAGCGTCTCTTCCATCAATCTCAATGTAGCCCTGTTCTCCAGGTGTATGCTGATCGAGCCACTCCAACGAGCGCTGCACCATGCCGGTGCGGGAGATTCCTTCGATAATAGCTCTGCGGATCTCTACCGGTTCCTCTTCTCGAGGATTGTCATCAGTTACTATGGTTATATCGGCCGACCGGGCGGCAATTTCACCCATCAACAACCGTTTCGATTCATCGCGGTTGCCACCGCAGCCAAATACGCAGATCAGTCGCTCATACTCGAGAGCTTTCAGAGCGCCAAGTACTTTTTCCAGGGCATCAGGTGTATGGGCATAATCGACGATGACGGTGGGCTGTCCACCCGGTTTGTCAGCCACTCGGATAGGTTCGATCCGACCGGGGGCGCCGGCGGCTCTACCGAGTAGTTCCTCACATTGGTCGGCCTCATATCCCAATGCTGTCAAGGCTGAAAAGGCAGCCAAAAGGTTGCTGACATTGAACCTGCCGATCAAGGGGGACTCAATCCGGTAGTGCTGCCCTTTATTGTCTGCGATCTC
>JBPCUV010000105.1:0-3601 GCA_051010975.1 Desulfocapsaceae bacterium | reverse complement strand
GCGGAGAGGGAAAAAATAATCTGTTGCTTCGCTGGTATCTTACGATTTTTTGCTGATAGCCAGGTGCTGAGGCTATTCTATTCCAATGCTGAGCGTCATCATCGTCACTCATAATTCTGAGAACCTTATCGACAGGTGTGTCGATTCTCTGAATCGTCAGTCCCTTGCAGCCGACCGGATCATTATAGTCGACAGCGGCTCAGACAACCCTTCCTATCTTGAAATCTACTCCGATAAATCCGGGTATGAGGTTCACTTTAAAGACAATATCGGTTTTGCGGCAGCCAATAATTATGGTATACAACTAGTCGAAAACACTGACAAATATGTTTGTTTGATTAATCCTGATACTGTACTCGAACCTGAGTGTTTCAAGCGTTCTGCTGAAATTGCTACAAGCAGGCCAGAGGTTGCAATTCTTACTGGCAGGCTCAAAGGGTTTGATTTCAAAAACGGTCGGCCAAACGGCCTGCTTGATTCTACCGGCGTATTCAGAACCTGGTATGGACGCTGGTATGATCGCGGCCAGGGTCTAAATGACGATAAAAACTACCGTAGCCAAGAGGAGGTGCCGGCAGTCTGCGGCGCCTTTATGTTTTGCAGAATTGAAGCACTTGGCGGACAGGCTTCCAAAATTTTCGACGAATCCTTTTTTATGTACAAAGAGGATATCGATCTCTGTCTTACGCTCAGGAAACAGGGCTGGAAGATACTTTATGCACCAGAGGTGGAAGTTTTTCATGCCAGAGGTTGGTCCCAAAACAGAAAAGAGATCCCTTATCAAACAAGATGCCTGGCTTCGAAAAACGAGATCAGGCTGAATTTGAAGCATCGTTCTCCATATTTGATCTGGGCTTTGTCTAAATATTTTGCGGTTCGTTTGCTGCATGTTTGATCTGTTGAACTAACAAAGGCTAGAGAATCCGGTGGAAACATCTCCCACACCAACGAAAATCTCCATAATCATTCCAACCAGAAACGGCTCTGAAACGCTCCGAGAGCTCCTGGCATCACTGACTATTCAATCGTGTCAGGCAGACGAAATTCTGGTGATTGATTCTGACTCCGAAGATGATACGCCCGAGACCGCCGTCGGATATGGGGCAGTTGTTCATAAGATCGAGCTCAAAAGCTTCGATCACGGAGGGACCAGAACGATGGCAGCTAGAATGGCCCAGGGCGACATCCTCGTTTTCCTGACCCAAGATGTGCTGCCGGCCTCACCTACTATGCTGGAAGAACTTATTGCACCGATTCGTGATATAGATGACGTGAGCCTGAGTTACGGCCGCCAGTTGCCATCGTTTCAGGCTACAGAAATTGCAGCGCACCTGAGAAATTTTAATTATCCGAGCGAGTCTCAGGTAAAAACCTACGCAGATCGACAAAAGTTGGGATTTCAAACTGTTTTTGTCTCCAATTCATGTGCTGCCTATCGTCGATCGAGTCTTGCAGACATCGGCTATTTTGAAGCAGATCTGATATTTGGCGAAGACAGCTGCGCGGCAGGAAGGCTGCTGGAAAATGGTGGAAAAATTGTCTACTCAGCTAATGCCACAGTCTATCACTCCCACAACTATTCATGGAGCGAGGAGTTCTGCAGATATTTCGATATCGGCGTCTTCCACGACAGCCAAAAGTGGCTTCTGGATTCGTATGGCGGAACCGGGGGAAGGGGACTTGACTATACACAATCAGGGATTACCTATCTGTGGCGGCGTCGAAGTTATAGAATGATAGGTGATTTTATGGTAAGGGTTGGTTTGAAATTCTGTGGTTACCGTTTCGGAAGAACACATCGTCTGCTGCCCACCAAACTGGCCGCAAAACTCAGCATGAATCAAGGCTGGTGGGAAAAAAAGAAATGCACTGCCCCTGACGACGGTGGATAATCAATGCGATCATTCGTCTACTGATATAAATGCTCTCAACAAATCTGCGTGAGCAGAGCTCCCTGATGGCCAGGCTTCTGCACCTGGTCGACTGTCTTCTTGTCGTCGGGTACCTCACGGCGCTGGTACACTGGTACCGGGTACCATGGAGCGACTACTATACTCGCCTGGTGATAATTTCCTTCCTGCTTTGCCTTGTGACGTTCCAGTCGTTTCAGCTCTACCGGTCCTGGAGGGGCTGGAAATTCTATAAAGAATTTTATGTGATCATAAGGGCCTGGGTTACCATTATCGGGCTGTTGCTGTTCTATTTCTTCATCTTTAAACTTTCAGAGGGCTATTCTCGAGTAGTCTTCATGATCTGGTCGACGACCACTCCGTTCCTGGTATTTCTGCTCCATATGTTTGCCCGGAAAATCCTCCGTTTTTATAGACAGAGAGGCAAGAATGTTCGACGGGCAGTTATCGCCGGGGCGGGAGATTTGGGGCTGAGTCTTATCAGAGAACTGGAAACGATTCCCTGGGCAGGTATTGAGGTGATGGGATTTTTTGACGACAAGGTCAGTGAAGAACCTCGCCTGGCAAGAATGGGCAAGCCGGTCCTCGGCGATATCAGTAAGATGGCCGAATATCTGAGCGAAAACGAAATAGATTATGTCTATATCGCCTTGCCAATGCGGGCAGAGAGGAAGATATTTTCTATTCTGCGCGAATGCAGATCGCTCGGCGCCAGAATTTATCTGGTACCCGATCTTTATGTCTTTGGACTGCATCATGCGGAGGTTCAGAGCTTGGGAAAAATGCTGCTACTGAATTTCAACCCCCATACCGATTGGAAACGGGGTTTTGATGTGCTTTTTTCTCTCTCTGTTCTAGTTATATGCTCACCCTTGATGCTGCTAATTGCCTTGCTGATCAAACTCGAGGACCGCGGTCCGGTGATCTATCGTCACAAACGAATTACTGCCGCCGGCAAGGAATTCGATTGTCTGAAATTTCGTACCATGCGTATTGGTGCAGATCAGGAACTGGCGGACTTACTGGAAAACAACCCTCGAATGAGAGAAGAGTGGGAGCAGACTTTCAAGCTTAAAAGAGATCCCCGCATCACTAGAATAGGTAGGTTGCTGCGCAAGACCAGCCTTGATGAATTTCCTCAATTCATTAATGTTTTAAGAGGCGATATGAGTGTTGTCGGTGCTCGCCCCATCGTAGGCGGTGAGCTTACTGCTTTTTATGGTGAAAGTGCGGGGCGTTATGTTTCGATGAAGCCAGGCATTACCGGACCCTGGCAGGTGAGTAAACGTTCGGACGTTGATGACTACCAGGAGCGTGTCGACCTCGACGACTGGTATATACTAAATTATTCTTTGTGGACTGACATAAAAATCATATTGAGAACCGTCTATATAATGTTTAAAAGGGACGGGGCTTATTGAATCATACAATACAATGGAGACTTATATGCAGAGCGAAACTCAATCGATCACTATTAGCCAGGCCAAAAAGGATGCCGCTTCCGTTTTCCTTGCCAAGGTATTCAACTGGATGGCAGTGGGGCTAGGAATCACCGGCCTTGTTGCTTATGTCACTGCAGCCACTGGTCTCGCAGTTAGAATTATCAATTCACCTCTCTTTATCATTCTCGCACTGGGCACCCTGGGACTCGTGTTCTTTTTATCGGCACGCATTGATAAGATCCAGGCTTC
>JBPCUV010000104.1:0-3237 GCA_051010975.1 Desulfocapsaceae bacterium | reverse complement strand
GGTTCCCGGTCTAGTCCCCCTCGGCAAAGGACAGTTCCATGTCGATCATTTCCCGGGCTCGCTCGTTGGCCCGCTTGCTGTTGTCGCCACCCATGGCCACATGCTGGCGGTGCCCCTCAGGACTGGTTATAGCGAAACTGAAATTGGCGCACATATTATTTTCTGCCTTTACCGTGATCGTCCAGCCTCTGTAAAGCTCAGTGAGTGGTGGGTCCATAATCAAGTCAATTGTTATTTAAATGATAGTGGTCTATCAACGGAGCCAACTCCGTCACTCAGACAATAAGACTGTGGCTCCCAATTTCAATCCAGTCACGGCACCGGCCCCACACCAGCCCGGTTCCATCTAAACCTGGAAAAAACGAATTGCGGTGAGCGCCCCAGATCAGGTAAATCAAGAATAACCAACTATCGTGGCTGGGATCAGTTTGAATTTTCAGCCACTTGTTTGATACTCAACTTATACGCCGAATTGCAGCGGCAAGGAAGATGAAGATGGGAGCACCGCTTACGCAAAACCAACGAAATCAGCTGCTCGAATGGTTTGGTCAGGACCGATTTTCAACCGGCGCTTCGGCCTGTGAACTGCACACTCATGATATATCCCCCCACAGTTGCGCTCCGCCCTCAGGGATTGTCTGGCCGAAAACCACCGAAGAGGTAGCCAAAGTGCTGGCCTGGACTTATCAGCAAGAGATCGCCGTTACGCCCTGGGGGGCAGGCACCAGCACCGAGGGCAACCCTTTACCGGTTGAGGGGGGGGTGGTGATAGACATGACCAGAATGAACAGAGTCCTTACCATTCGCTCCGAGGACCTGCAGGTAGATGTTGAACCCGGTGTATTCAGGCGAGAACTCAATCGGCAGCTCAGCGGCAGCGGTCTTTTCTTTCCGGTCGACCCCGGTGCCGATGCCACCATCGGAGGGATGATCGCCAACAACGCCTCAGGGGTAAAAACGGTAAAGTATGGGGCAACCAAGGATTACGTAATGCAGATGACCATTGTTTTGCCGGACGGCGAGATCATTACCACCGGCAATCGAGCCCATAAGTCCTCCTCGGGCTACGATCTGGGAAAATTATTTATCGGCTCTGAAGGAACTTTGGGAATCGTTACCGAAGCCACCCTGCGTCTCAGTGGTGTACCTGAAAATCAACTGGCGGCTACGGTAACTTTTCCCGATCTTGGGTCAGCTTCTGAAGCGGTGGCGATGATGATCGGTACCGGACTGGAGCCGGCGGCGCTCGAGTTGCTCACCGAAGGACTCATTGAGCTCATGAACGTGGAAAACGGGCTTGATCTCGACGTTATGCCGTCTCTATTCTGTGAATTTCATGGCATCAGCCCTGCCAGTCTCGAAGAAGTGGCCGCTCTGGCGCGCGAAATCTGCGAGGACTGCGGCGCACTCTCTTTCCAGTATGGGATCGATGATAATGAGCGCCTTAACCTCTGGCGGGCCCGCCACGATGCCTGGGAGACAATCAACCGGGCCCACCCCGGTAAGAACACCCTTATCGTCGACGCCGCAGTGCCCATCTCCCGCTACCCCGAAGTTGTTGTTTTCGCCAATCAAATGGTCAGTGAACAAGGGGTGAACGGCTACGTTTTCGGCCACGCTGGTGACGGCAACATACATGTGGTGATGGCTGGAGATCCAGAGGATCAAAATGAGTGGGGCAGGCTTGAAACGGTCAACAATATGGTAGTTGAAAAAGCGATATCCATGAATGGTACCTGTACCGGTGAGCACGGTGTCGGAATAGGCAAGCGTAAATTCATGGCCATGGAGCATGGAGAAAGCTTCGTCCTGATGCGAAAGATAAAGGATCTTATCGACCCGAAAGGTCTGATGAATCCAGGAAAAATATTCAGCTAAGCGACTACCTGGCCGACAGATATTAAGCTATACGTTAAATAGGTCTATTCTATACCAGACCGTAAAACCCTCATCAGCGATTAGCGCCTAAGTTGCTGGTATCATGAACGATCAAAAAGGTATCCAGAATCGACCTTGACGACCATTGCCATACTGAATTATGTTGAAACAAAGAGCAGCTCCACCGCAAGATTTGAATGCACGGGAGCTGGCAGATTGAACGAAAACAAATTGTCAGGAATTTAGCATGCAGAATCGGGAGTACCCCCGCCTGGAAATCCCCCAAATCCAGGCCGACGTATCTGACGGCAAGGGATTCTTTACCGGAGCGGTAAAAAACCTTTCCCGCTTCGGACTGTCGATTTCCGACATCCCCACCAATCTTGACAACTCATCAGACATCTATTCGGTAATCCTCGACGGCCCCGGCACCCATTTCAAGCTCCTGGTCAGGCCGATTTGGGAGCAGGATGACGGAAACTCGAAAACCATCGGCGCCAGGATAGAAAACAGTCCCTGGACCTGGACCGAGTTCGTCATGCGTCAGGAGACCCTTGCCAACGAGCTCACAGCCTAGAAACGCCTCCACAGAAGAGAATTCTTAGAGCGAGCCTACAGCCTGCCAAAGATGTGCCGGAAATATGAGGCGCAGAGCCCTTCCTGGGCGACCATGCAGGGACCTATAGGATGCCTTGAGGTACAGGAAATACCGAAGGAAGGACACTCATCAGGAGTAAGGCGACCGGAGAGGACATCGGCACACTGACACTGGATTTGCTCCTCGCCCTTTTTAAATCTTACGTTAAATCTCTTAATTGCATCATAGATTGAGAGTTCATCTCTGATCACGAAGCCGCTGCCCTCTATGGCTCCCAGACCCCGCCAGTCAGTCTCGACCGCAAAAAATACTTCCGACATGATTCTGCTGTTGCGAAGCGTCTCCTCGGTCTGGACCATACCGTTGAACGGGTTGGTGGTGACCGGCTTTTCAGATTTGATCTGTTTGACGATAGAAATCAGGCCATGCAGAATCTCACTTATACCAAATCCAGCGACGGCACAGGAGAGATGGTGCTGCCTGGCCAGGTCGGCATAAGCCTGACTGTCAGTAATACTCTGAATGTGAGCGGAACAGAGAAGACCTCTGATGTTGAGCTCTGGGTCGCTCATCAGAGAGTCGAGTGACGGGGGCAGCAGTCTTATAGATGGAATAACGCAGAAATTATCGATTCCTTCCGAGGCCGCCTCGAGGATTGATTCGGCCACATCCGGTGCCGCCCCTTCAAAGCCGACCGCGGTGAAGACCACTATTTTTCCTGGATTTTTACGCGCCAGATCGAGTGCTTCCATGGGCGAGTC
>JBPCUV010000103.1:0-3464 GCA_051010975.1 Desulfocapsaceae bacterium | reverse complement strand
GTTTCTGGCGAAGTCGAGCTCAGCCGCCACTCTAATCATAGCCTGATCTTTGCCGATCATTGCATCGAGGAGTTCCCGGGTTTTTCTCTCGAGGCTGCGCTCTACGGAAGCTTGATAGGTTAAGGTATTATCGTTGAATAGATGGGCCGTGTCGTAATCATCCTCACCGGATATCAAACTTCCAGTGCTGTCAAACATGCTGATTTTGTCGGGTTGCAAACCTGAGACAGATACTGCTAGCAGGTGAAGAATACTCTTAATTTGGCTGGACGTGAGGGTACGTCCATTGGCGACATTAAGCACTACTGTCGCACCTGGTCCACCGTCAATAGAGCGATCAGGTGCGGAAGGACTGAGGTGAACTCTGGCCGATTGGATGTGATCCAGCGCAGCTATGGTCTTTGCTAATTCAAGCTGTAAAGCGATTGATGGATCACTTGCTGTGACTGCATCGATAACTGCAATAGGGTTGGTGGCAATCAGATCTCTACTGTTCTGAAGGTTGCGTGGCAGCTTGTTCTGGGCCATCTGCAGCCTGGTCTGGTGAATACGGTCTGCGGTAACATAGATACTCTGGTTACTCGGGTCGTTTTTAAAATCGATATCTCTGAGCGTCAGCCAATCGCTGAGCGCAATAAAATCCTCAGATGCCAGATTGGTGTAAAGAAGTCGGTATTCGGCGTCCCTTAATGTTTGTATAGTAAAAATCAGAAGCAATGCAGCAATGAACAGAATCGTACCAAGTAAGGCTTTCTTCTTTATTGACCACTGCATGAACCGATATCTCAGTGATGAATAAGTGGATGGGGGGCGATGTTCTGCATCCATAAATTAAAGGTCCATAATTATTATTAGCACAATCGTAATGTCATACCCGGTTAATTGGTAATAAGCGCCCCTCAAAGGGTTGATAGCAAATTTTTGTAACGCGAATTCTGGATTGTAAATCTAAGCCAAAGATCCTGCTCGTCACCTTCCTGGCTCCCTTCAGCAGCTAAATGTATTTCAGCCTTTTTCCCAAGAGCTTCAGCCAGCTGAGCGCGCCGGTGGCGGGCAGATTGTCTGTACTCATCAGTAGTTGCTAGTTTTTCAAAAAGAGCGGAGCTCTCACCGAAAGACTCAAGGTAGAAAAGGCTTTCAGCCAACATATAGAGGTGATCCTCAGAAAGTTGCGTGGGGTTGGTTCTGAAGATCGGTAAAAGAAATTGGATGGTTCGAGCATAATTACTTTCGTGAAAATATAGTGAGGCGGCAATTATTCTGAAATCTTCTCGTTGCGGCAGAGGTGAGGGTAACAGTTTCAGAGCCTCATCGATATGACCGACTGCGTATCTACAGTCTAGCTGAAAAAATAGAATATCAAGTTGATACTTTCCCTCAGGGTAGCGGTAATAATACTCTGCTGCCAGGTCTTCCACCAGGAGATACTCGCCAAGAGCGTGGGCTGCCCTGGTTGAAGCCAGGTGGGTGTTCTCGTCCCCGTCACCATTAGTATGGTTCTTCAAAAAGAGGAAGAGTTGTAATGCTTCAGGGTACATGGCCAATTTCTCAAAGGCCAGACCTATCCGAAACAATAGGGCGTCGTCCAACCAGCCGAGCTCGAACAGGCTGCGATGCTGCTGGGCAAGTGCTATAGCTTTGATCTCCTGTCCTTCGGCCAGAAACCGCTCGATTTCTCCCGGTATAATCTGAATAAGCAGCGACTGTACATGATCTCTGATACTTCCACTCCGGAAGGTTCTCAAGATCCCTGTCAATAGTTGGATACTGGTCCAATCGTCACCCTCCTGGTGGTGTACAATGGCTTCCTTAAAAGACGCCTCCTGGGCAATATCTCTTGCGGCGGATCGATCGGCAATACTGCGATACCAGGATTGTATATTGTCGGTGCAGTTGTCTTGCTGTAGATAACAGATATCCGCCTGCTTTATTTCTGCTTTTAGGGCAGCAGAAGTATCTGGGTAGCGTTCGATTATCTGACTGAACCTATCAGCCGAACTTTCGCCTATCGACCCGTTTTTCATTTCAGAGAGGGTGGCGAGATAGTGAGCATAGCCTGATTTCTCTTGGTCATCGAGTAGAGAGGCGAGATTTTGATAGCACTTGCTGCTCAGATCATACATTTGTCGGCTAAAAAGGATTGAACAATAGCTGCTGACACTGTATGGCAGCTCTATCATAGCTGAAGAGTCATAGAGATTGCGGTAGGTAGTGAAAGCCTCAGTTAAATGTCCGGTGGCAAAAGCCAGGTCAGCGGTGCGTAATTGAACTCTGGTTTTCAAGGGGGATGGAGCCTCTTCCAAAGAGTCCAGATGCTGTTTCATCTGATTGTACTTTTTTGTGGCAAGAGCGATTTCTGCGAGCGCTAAACGGACATAAGGTAATAGTGGGTGAAGCTCAGGCAATCGCTCAAACAATCTTCGTAATTTGGTTTGTGCGTTGTAGTAATCATGGTTCCGAGCCTCGATAACAGAACCAGCATAAGTGGCAAGGTCCCCTGCGATATCATCACTGTATGCTTCGTGTAAGAGGTTGAATTGATCCAGGGCTGCTAGCGCACTACCCAGCCTGGATAAAATATCGGCATGAGCAATAGCATAAAACTTCCGTTCTTCACCCTTCTTAATTGATTTAAGTTGTTTTTGAATCAGTCTCAGTGACTCGAACCAGTCCATCTGGTCCACTTCTTCTATTACGGCTAAGCTTTCGTCGAGCTTCTCAGAATCACCGGTGATTGTCAGAGAAGTCAGAGGAAAAGGGGGGAAATATAACATTGGTCTGGGGTGTATAATAGGCGTGATCTCGAATTCTTCGAAGAACGAAAGCCAATCATCGCCATAGAGAGAAAAGGTGAGAGGATTAACTATGGTTTTCCGGTTATTCGGTACCGACAAAACTTGTCCAAGACTGGTGCGTAATTCTCTGTAAGTTCCAGTGAAACGATTTCCAGGAATCAGATCGACAACGAGAAAATCTGATCGGTCGGCATTTATAACGAGGTCTTGAGGAGTGTACCGGAAAAAAAAGCTGAGAATCGTTTTTCCCTGTTCTCGGACAACAAGCGTCTTGACGATAATATCGTCAGGTTCGGGTAGCTTTAGGCGCTCTCCAGATATCGTGTCCCAAAAAGTGAGATCAAGCCGTTTGTCGCTGAACCGCTGACGATAAACCGGCATTTTATCAAAGTATGTATAAATCTGAACAGAGGCGCCGGTTTGAGTTTTTGATATTCTGTTGAGTTGCGCACCTGTCCCTTCGTTTATGGGGGTTATGACAAGCAACAATGTCAAAATTAGCAGTCTCATAGTCTCGCTTTTGGGAACATTTCAACAGTTATTGCAAGTTACGTTCCAATAACAGTATCTAAAATAAAACATAATACCAGCGGGTTACAATATCTAATTCGATAAAGCCAAGAGGTCTAGTGTCAAAATGGTGACGCTGTAGTGATGGACCCAACGTGA
>JBPCUV010000102.1:0-14033 GCA_051010975.1 Desulfocapsaceae bacterium | reverse complement strand
AAAGCCCACATCAGACATCCTATTGCGATACGATGAATAATTGCGTCTTCTGATGCGATCAACATGTATATTGCGGAGGCTATCAGGAAAAGGACGAGAAGGGGGGATGAGATGTGCAGCGAATCAGGCAAAGGTGACCAAAGTTTCATAACCTTACTCCCTATTTGGTTGTTAGGGCAACGTTCGGGTCAAGTTTGATTATCTCACTGGAATTTTACAAAGTCAAAGAATTAGGTGACAGCGTATTCCAACCCAGGACCACTCTAGATGAACGGCCCTGATCTTGAGAAAACAGTCAAAATCTTTATTCGTAACTACCCCCAACCAATTTAAGTATGCCAAAATACGTCCTGCTTCGATACCTTTAGAAACTCATATCTTCCTGCAATGACACTTCTTGAGTACGGCTTTTTCCTGTGCTTTTTGCAATTTAATGGGAATATTTGCTTGCATTCGTAGACGACCGGTCTAATATTAACTGATCATGAGCATGCAAACTACGAAAGATCGGATTCTGGAGGCCGCCGAAGAACTCATGCTGGAGAAAAGTTTTCACTCAGTCGGCCTTAAGCAAATTCTGGATGCCGTTAAAGTGCCCAAAGGCTCTTTTTACCACTATTTTGACTCCAAAGAACAGTTTGGTGCTGAGATGCTGATGCATTACATGGGTGAGGCCAGTGATCATAAACGTCGAATGCTTATCTCCGGCGATGAGAACTTAGACCCATTAAAACGGCTGTTTTTATACCTTGACGGAAGCGTTGATTTTGTCCAGTCCGTTGCAGGCAGATTTCCCTGCCTTGCCTTGAAGTTGGCCTCGGAAGTTTCCGATCTCAGCGAAGCCATGCGGCAAGAACTGGCTAAGGGCTTTGAAGACTGGATCGACATTTACCGCGAGGTGCTCGACGAAGCTATTGACCAGAAGATGCTACCAGCAACCTTCGACAGTGTATCGGAGGCGCAGTTAATCCAAGACCTTTGGTCTGGCGCCACGCACCGGGCAGTTATAAACCGCAGTTCTGAACCTGTCCGTGACGCTGTCGATCACATAAAAAACCGGATCACCAACATGATGGTCAAGTGATCTGAACTTTCCACCCCGGCCTAGGCGACCGGTCTATTTGTTGCAGCTTGAACCATGAAAAAGAACAACCAAAAGGAGATAGTGAAATGAAAGCATATGTACTGAATCAAGCCGGCGGAGTAGAAAACCTCGTCTTGAGTGAAATCGAAAAACCCGAACTGGGTGGCAATGACGTATTGGTTGAAACTAAAGCGATCAGCATCAACCCGGTTGATGTGAAGGTCAGACCTGTTGAGGAAGTTCTCACTATGATCATCGGTGAGGTGCGTCCGGTCATTCTCGGTTGGGATATTGCCGGCACCATTGTGGCTGTGGGTGCAGACGTGACAGATTTTGAAGTCGGCGATAAGGTCTTCGGCATGGTGAATTTTCCAGGGCATGGAAAAGCCTATGCAGAATATGTTGCCTCACCGGCCAGTCACCTCGCAAAAATCCCAGCAAACACAACGTTTGAAGAAGCCGCCGCAACCACACTTGCTGCTCTGACGGCATTACAGGTACTGCAACCGCGGGTCAAAGCGGGCGACCGCGTTCTCATCCATGCGGGATCCGGCGGTGTCGGCCATTTTGCAATTCAGATCGCCAAAAATATCGGTGCAACGGTGGTGGCTACCTCCTCGGCAAAGAACCGCGATTTCGTACTATCACTCGGTGCTGATGAACACATAGACTATCGTGAGCAGAAATTTGAAGAGGCTCTGACCGATATCGATTTTGTTCTTGATGGAATGGGTGGAGAAGTACTTGAGAACTCCCTGAAAGTAGTCAAAAACGGTGGTACAATTGTTTCGCTGCCTACGCATGTGTTTTCGGAAGAGCTGAAAGCCGCTGCTGAACAGCAAAATATCAAACTCGAGTTTGTTCTGGTCACCTCCAACGGAGAAGATATGAACACGCTGAAAGAGCAGATTGAAAGCGGAGCCCTGAAGCCCCACGTCTCCGTGACTTTCCCATTCAACAATATGGCGGAGGCGCATAAGCAGATCGAGTCTGGCCGCACTGTGGGTAAAGCGGTGGTAACGCTGTAGGTCTCCTGCACTCCGAGAAATCCTACGGATTGCCTTGATTTTCCGGATAGTTTCCTCTGCATGGAACACTGGTAATCTATAGATATAAACTATGAAACACTACCTGGTGGTCCAAGAATGGGACCACCAGATGGACATCGATTGAGTATATTCAAGGTCCTAAATTAATTCTTGAGAAATCAAACTTCTGATTCATCCAGGTACGCGAGGTGAGAGGAAAATGAAAATAGTATCGCTTTTGGGCAGTCCCAGAAGAAATGGTAACTCCACACAATTAGCTGATATCGTTGCCTCTGTTCTCGAAGACAAAGGCAACCGCGTAACCAGATTTTTTCTGAATAAATTAGATTTCAAAGGTTGCCAGGCCTGTTATGCCTGCAAACACAAAAGTGAAATCTGTATCGTAGACGATGATCTTGCACCTGTACTTGAAGCAGTAAAAGAAGCAGATGTGATAATTATGGCTACACCTATTTACTGGGGTGATATCTCGGCCCAACTAAAAGCTTTCATAGACAGAACCTACTCATATCTGACACCCAATTTTATGACCGAAGAGATAAAACATCGGCTTCCAAAAGGAAAAAAACTAGTTTTTATTCAGTCCCAGGGAGCATCGCAAGAAATGTACAACGATGTATTTGACCGATATAATTCGTTTTTTAAAACGCTGGACTATTTTGAAGAAACCCATGTGCTGCGCGGATGTGATCTGAACGAGTTGGGTGCGTCGAAAAATAGAGAAGATCTTGTGAATGGTGCAAAGCAAATTGCTGAAAACCTTTGCTAGAAAGCTCCCTGCTGTCTCTGAGGTTAAATATCATAATTTGCAGACAATACTGTGAGCTCAGCTCAGTCACTTGTCCTGGACATGGCATGGAGAGTCTGCATAATATCTTCGCTATCAATGCTGTCTGCCACAAATACTTTCCCCACCTCAACGGGCAGCACAAGTCTTAGTGACTGAGCCAATCTCTTTTTGTCTCGTCTCATGGCGTCGAGTATTGACTGCGGTGCTAAAGTTGTGGGAATACGATTGGGCAGGCCAACTTTTTCCAGAACCGCATCGATGCGGTTTTTCAGATGCTCATCACAGTATCCCAGTCTGAGCGATAGGTCCGTAGCTGCAGCGATACCCATGGCCACGGCTTCGCCGTGACGTATCGTGTTATTGCTCACCTTTTCTATGGCGTGAGCAAAGGTATGTCCCATGTTCAGCTGTTTCCTGACACCTTCATCAAAGGGGTCTTTCTGTACATAGGAAATTTTCACCTGTATGGATTGCGCCACCAGTGCTTGAATCTGAGAATAGACCGAGTGGAGCGATTCAGCTGCAGCAGGCCACTTTCCTTTCTCGACCTTCTCCAGCAACTCAGTATCCGCCAATACCCCATGCTTGATAACTTCTGCCATGCCAGAGACCAATTCCTCCCGGGGAAGGGTTGTGAGAGTGGCAACATCTGCGATTACCAGAGACGGTTGTTTAAAACTGCCGATCAAATTTTTCCCTTGAGACAGATCGAGACTGTTTTTGCCGCCGATGCTGGTATCAGCCATGGCCAGAAGGCTGGTCGGGCATTGCACAAAATTGACCCCGCGCATGAAGGTGGCAGCCACAAAACCGGCAATATCGCCGATTACGCTGCCTCCCAGGGCGACGATCGTTCCTGATCGGTCAAAGCCAATTTCAACGAGTTGATCGTACACTCTCTGTACCGTTGCCAGTGTTTTCTTCTGGCGTCCCGCAGGGATGGTGACGACGTGATCGACCGGTCCGCAGCTTCGGGCATAGATCTCTCCTACCACCGTGTCGGTAATAACCACCAACATGCCGTCGGTACCGGCCAGTTGACGGGTGAACGGCAAGATGCCGGTGCCGACAATATATTCGTGAGGATAGGAGGGGATATCAACGGCAAAATGTTTTTGGCTTTTTTGCATGAAATCGAGCAAGTCTTCGGTGATGTCTGCCGGAGGTTTTTCATCCGTCGTCATCTTCAGAAAACGCTGATATCCTTTTCTTCGCTCCTGCAAAAGTTCAACTATCTGTTCTCCTGGATTGGGCACGTCGAGCAAAGGTCGGTGATGATCTGTATCGCTCTCAATCCTTGACAATATCTCCTGAGGGGTGGCAACCAGACAAAACACCCGTCCATTGACGCTCAAAGCGTCTACATTTCCGGGGTCCAGCATTAGACGCCCCCCCGTCGATATTACCAGCCCTTCTTTTTGGCCCAACTCCCTGGCGATGTTCGCTTCCATCTCTCGAAAAGCGGGTTCTCCCAACTGATCGAAAATTTCCGGTATGGTTAATCCCTGGCGCTCCTCGATCAATTGATCAGTATCAATAAATTGGCGATCCAACTTCTGAGCCAGCATTTTACCTACAGTGGTTTTCCCGGTGCCCATAAAGCCGGTAAAGATGATATTTTTATTATCGTTTTCTTGCATAAAGTTGATTCTCGTCTGCGAAAAAAGGCAGTGAAATTCGCTATGATAGTAAGTTGTCTGCAGTGCCGTCAGGGCATCTTACCAATAGGTGAGTGCTCCTGCAAAGATTTCCCTCATTTCTTCTCTGCTTATAGGTCTTGCCGCGTTATCGACCACACGTCTTTGTTTCCAGCCTTTGTCGGTAAGAGCGTCAAGGTCATCTGAGGTGTAGCCCAGGCCTTCCAGACCGTTGGGTGCGCCAATGCTGCGCATGATAGCGATCACCCCATCGGCCAGGATGTCCCCTGGTTCTCTTCCATCTTCGGCAAGCCCCAGCGCCTTTGCAGCTTTCAGGTGTCGATCCGGGCAGGTCGGCCCCATAAATCGGAAGACCGCAGGTGAGTTAACGATGACGGAAAAACCGTGGGGAACCAGCGGTTGATCCTGAGGCCAACCTTCAGCGCGGTAATCGCCTACCAGGCCTGAGACGGCGTAGGACATTCCGTGCGGCAGGTTACAGCCAGCGGTGCCAAAACCAATCCCCGCGAGCAGACCCGCAAAAGACAATTTTTCGCGAATACCGAGCGCCTCTGGATCGCTGACTGCTTTGGCCAGGTTTTCTCCGATCAAACGTATCGCCTCGAGACAGTTCAGATCGCTGAAGGGATTGGCGCCCTGAATTACCGGCCGGGCTGTTGGATCATCAGGTACCGGGCGCTGGGTAAAGGGCCTGGCGGTATATGATTCCACCGCATGGCTGAACACATCCAGGCCATTGGCGGCAACCACGGGCCCTGGCAGGGTCTTCAGGGCTTCAGGGTCGATGATCCCCAAACTGGGTTTGATGGCCCGATTTGAGATGCCCGCCTTGGTGCCCAACTCCAGAAAATTGAAGATGGCCACATTCGTGCATTCACTGGCCGTGCCGAAGGTAGTTGGGCAGGCGATATGCGGCTTGAGCGGCCCCGGAGCAGGCAATGCCTTGCCCAGCGGCTGATTGACGTAGTCCAGAAAACTTTCCGGCGGATAACTCGCATACAGGCTCACGGCCTTGCAGGTATCTATAACCGAACCGCCACCAACGCTGACAAACCCGTCAAAATCATTGTTTCTGGCGAATCTGATCGCTGCCTTAAGAGAACGGTCACTCGGCTCTATTTCCACCTCGGCAAATATTGAGACTTTGAGGCCACGATCCCTAAGTGATTTTACCGCTGTGTCCAGAGATGGGAGCTTGTTGACCTGAGGATCCGTATAGAGCGCAACACGCCGCATACCAAGATGATATGCGTGCGCCCCGACCTCGGCCAGGGCTCCAGAGCCAAATATCTCCCTGTTCCCTTCTAGAGCAACGGCGTATTCGCCGCGCTCACGCTGCTCAAAGTAGTTTTGAGTTGTCATTGTGCCTGTTCCCCAAAATCTAAATCTAAGAGTTGATCTGTTTTTATGTTCAGAGTGTTGTGACCTTTCTGTGAGTCAACGGCGTCGCTGTCGCGTTACCGGCCCTGTAATGAAATGTATCACAAAAAGTGGCCGACGACCCAAAACAAGAACCTGGATAACAACAATCAATGCTCTATATTTCACTGGATGTCGAGACTGTTTAGATCTCTGCCAAACTGTTTCTTTTGAACCTCTTTATCTTCTTTTTGCAGAGGAGCTAAGCATCATAACTTTTCGCCGAAATTTTTATCACTTTGTACCATAACTTCAGCACGATGAGATGGTCTCCATAAAAATATTGACAATGGACTAACCGGCCGCTATTCTGTTATGCATTATATTGTACTGCATGATAGGATGAAATAAAGAGATAGATGAGTATCTGGGGCATGATATACGAATGATATTTTAATAATCTGTTCATTTACAGGTGTTTAATAGATACCCGTAAGTCATTCTTGACGAGAGATACCCAAGGCAGCAGAACAATTTATTTAAGAGAAAAAAATGGAATCAGTCAGACTCGGATTAATTGGCGGTGGATTGATTTCTGCCAAGCATATTGAGGCATCGAAGAATATCAGCAACGGCAACCTGGTTGCCTTGTGCGATATAAATCCGGATCGCCGAATTCTAGCCGACCAGCTTGATATCCCATTTTTCACAGACTATCGGGAAATGATCAGCCAGGCAGGTCTAGAGGGAGTGATTGATGGGAGCCCCAACCGATTCCACGCTGAGATCGGAATGTATTGCGCCCATAAGGGAATTGACGTTTTAACTGAAAAACCCATCACTTCGACTCTTGAGGAAGGCAAACGGCTGGTTGAAGCTGTCGAAGAGGCCGGCATAAGTCAACTGGTCGGCCATCACCGCCGTTATTATCCTCCCATTCAAAGGGCAAGAGAAATTGTTCAGGGCGGTGAGCTCGGACAGCTTGTCGGTATATCGATGATTTGGGCTCTGATGAAACCTGACGTCTATTTCGAGGTGGCATGGAGATCTCAGAAAGGCGGAGGGCCGATCTTGATCAATATCATTCACGAAATGGACAACCTTCGCTTTATCTGTGGAGACGTTGCCGAAATTAACGCCAGTGCTCGCCGCCTGGTTCGCTCGGGTGAGGTTGAGGATACAGTGAATATTCAATTTGAACTTGTCGACGGCGCTCTCGGCACTGCCCTGGTGACAGATACAACTCCTTCGCCCTGGTCCTATGAACTTACCTCAGGGGAGAACTCCGATTACTTCAAAACAGATCAGGATTGTTATCGCTTTCTGGGCACCAAAGGCTCTCTTGCATTTCCCAACATGGAAGTCTGGTCCCATCCACACGGACGGCAGAAAGGATGGTGGGAAACGCTGATGAGGCGGACCGAGCATGTACCCTACTCAGCCCCATTCACTGCCCAGCTCGAACATTTCTGCAATGTTATCCGGGGCCTTGAGGAGCCGGTGATTACTGCTGCCGACGGATTAATGACCCTGGCATCAACATTGGCAGTTCTGGAGTCAGCGGAAACCGGCAGATCGATTAATCCCAAAGAACTGCTGGATAGTCTCTAGCCAGTGCTTGAACTCCAAACAACTGCTGCACACGTGGGATATTCGAAGTTATGGTGAATCGAAACATGTCAAAGCAATATTCACTGGCCTATCTGACGGTAAGCGGATGTTCGCCCTCTGAGATGATCCATATTGCTGCACGAACAGGCTATGACTTTGTCGGTCTGAGGCTCATTCCCATGGGGATTCCCGGGGAATATCCTTTTCGACCAGACGACAAGGAACAAATCTCCAAGATCGAGGTTGCATTCAAGGAAACCGGGGTCGGGCTTCTCGACCTGGAACTTGCCCGCATTGTCGAAGATGTTGATCCGCTATCATACCTTCCCGCCATGGAAGTGGCTGCCCAATGGGGGGCCAGACACGTGATTTCAAGTGCCTGGACTGCCAGTCGCGGAAATAGAAATTTTGTCATAGATCGCTACGCGGAAATCTGTGATCTGGCTAAACCGTTCGGACTGACCGTGAGTCTTGAGTTTCCCTCGTTTTCCCGTCTTGCCACTCTCCAGGAGGCTGCCGAAATTGTCCGAGCTGCCGATCGGTCCAACGGAGGAATTCTGGTCGACACCCTCTATTACCATTTTTCGAAGGTGAGTCTTGAGGAATTGGAGGAACTGCCCAACGAATGGATTCATTTGCTGCACGTGTGCGACGCACCCACAGAGATTCCTGACCGCCAAGACGAAATGGTTCATGTTGCCAGGGATGAGCGGCTGTACGTTGGTGAGGGGTGTATTGACTTTTCTTCGATTCTACAGCGGCTGCCGCATGTACCTATTTCTATCGAGTTGCCACACGCCGCCATGGTCAAGAAATATGGTTATGAGGGCCATGCCCGGCGTTGCCTGGAAACGGCTAAACTGCAGCTGGATCAGATACCGACGAAGCTTCCTCGAATGGTCTGTTAGAAACGCTTGAGAAGATAAAAGGATTGGCTAAGAATAATTCTCGTCCTGGACTCATCGGCTGCGGAATTGAATCAGTCGGGCGGTGCCTGGGTGGAGATCGTCCCTCCAACTGATGACGATTAGTTTATACGCTTACCAATTTGGCAGCTCTAATGGGATATTTGCAGAGCGACGCGATAAATCTGTTCAGTCGCCGGAGCAGACAGAGTTCAGCCACCGGCGATGTTCAGGGTCATTGTCGAATTCATCCTCAGCCTCCAGTTCTGCTGTCTCCTGCAGTGCAACGTTACATTCGCAGACCGCTTTGATTATTTTCTCGGTATCGATACGAAGATTTTCATCGATGGACTGCGCGTAAATCGGTGCGCCGTTCAGAGACACGCTGAGTTGCTCACCGATTCGCTCTTCCAACTCGACCACTGCGCCAAAACTGGCACCAAGAAGTTGCTGCAGCTTATAGGCTTTGAGGATACACCCCTTGAGCGGGGGATAGATGACTGCAATTTCCACCTGCGCATGCTTTTTTTTCATCTGCCGTCTCTAAAATCGAGAACGATCTTGGTATAATTTCCCGTCGAGGCATCGGCAAAGGCTTTTTCATACTGGGTGAAGGGGACGATCTCGGAGAGGACTGGAGAGATATTGAACCCGGGATCTTTTATGATTTCAAAGGCTTCTTGGAAATCTTGCTTGGTATAGATGATCGAACCCAAAATAGACAGCTCGGATCTGGTGACATTAAGTGACGGGAAGCGTACTTCATCGCCAGTGAGTCCCAGGGTGATCATTGTACCTCCGGGTTTTACCAGCGTGAATGCCATCTCAATTGCCGTCTTCGTCCCGGCAGCTTCAACGACGAGATCAAATTGCTGGTTGTTCACTTTGTTAGGATGAAGAGTGTTGATTGACTTATAAAAGCTTTTGGCTTTGTCCATTTTGTCTTGATTTATATCGATCGCCGTTATCTCTGCACCCAGATAGTCAAGCAGAGCTGTGGTAAGAAAACCTTCGGTGCCGCACCCCACGACCGCGACCGAGGTCCCTTTTGTGATCGTTGTTTTTTTCAAGGCGTGGACAATTACCGCAAATGGTTCTGTTAATATTGCTTTCTCACTGGTCAATTCCGAAGGTACGGGGACGAGAAACTCTGAGTCAACGACGATTTCCTGGCCAAATAAACCGTTGACCGTGACCCCGAAGATCTTTTTTTCAGCACAGATATTGGTTTTCCCCAGCAGGCAGAATTCACAGGTTCCGCAATAGGTGTTGGGAAAGGATATAACTCTGGTACCGGTTTCTAAATGAGCTCCTGGACCAGCTTCGACGATTGTGCCCAAGATCTCGTGCCCAGGGCGACAGGGATAACTTGCATAAGGGAGATGGCCACCGTAAACTTTTATATCGGACCCGCAAATCCCTCCATAGATAGTCTCTACCCGTGCCTCGCTGTCCCCCAGCAGTTTAATTCGGGCAGCTTCCCTCAGCTTCAACTGACCAGGCTTTTCCAGGTATAATTCATCCATATTCACTATCTCCTAACTTAGGGGATCTACTTTGTAATTCGGATCATATTTTCAAAGCAGTAGCACTGTATCAACTAATCCAGTGTGGCAAAAGAATACGGGAGAAGCAATGAATTGTTCTCCCGCAGATAGATGGTGCAAAAGATTTATAGTCAGGAACCTGATGTTTCTATGTGCTCACATGACCGACTTTTTTACCCGGGGAATAAATATCGAGAATATTCCAATGCCCTGAGGTAGGTACCGGGTTGTTGATCATCGGTACGTCGAGCACCACCGGCTTATTGAGCTTGATAGCCCTCTCCAATGCCGGTTTGAATTCAGCCGCAGACTCAATCTTTATGCCCTCGATTCCATATGCCCTGGCTATCTCGGCATAATCGGGAGAGGTGGATTTTCCATTTTTCATGAACACGGTTCCAAACGTTGTCTGGTAGTGAGCCTTTTCAAGCCCTGCAATGGTACCGAACGCATCGTTGTTCATAATCAGCCAGATAACCGCCACATCTTCATGGTGTGCGGTGGCAAGCTGGGCTGGATTCTGACCGAATCCGCCATCTCCGATCAGAGCGATGACAACCTTGTCGGGCGCTGCCAGTTTTGCTCCTATGGCAGCCGGTCCGCCAAATCCCATGGTGGCATAGCCTCCTGGGATGAGGATACTTCCCGGCTGGTAGATGGGAAACTGCTGACCCACCCCATTCTTGTTCCAGCCCACATCGGTGGTGATTATTGCATCGCGGGGCAGCACCTCTCGCACCTCTGCGAGAATGCGTTCGGGCATCATTGGAAAGGCCTCACTCAGTTCCATTTCGAGATTGCCCGCCTTGAAGAGCCGTCTGACTTCGCCGATCTCCTCTTTTTGTTCCTGGCGCTGAATTCCCTGGGGGTACCTTTTCCGGGCGACTTCGCAAAGCATCCGCAGAGCCTGCTTGAGGTCGGCGACCACACCAATTTCAACCGGATAATTGCGCCCGATCTCAGAGGGTTCAATATCGATTTGGATGAGCTTTGTTTTGGGAATATCAAAGGTAAACTCCGGATACCAGGAACTGGCGTCTGCTTCTTTGAAACGCGACCCGAGACCGAGGATAAGATCGGCGTTCAGGCAGGAGTCATTAATATATTGGGTCCCCCAGAATCCGGTCATCCCGAGAGTCAGGGGGTGGTCATCGGGGAGGGCACCCTTGCCCATCAGACTGTGGGCGACAGGGATGTTCAGGTGGTCGACGAGTTCTCTCAATTCATCGGCTGCTTTGGCCAGCAGGACACCCCCGCCCACGTAAAAGACCGGTTTTGAGGCTTTACCGAGCAGGCCGACGATCTCCTCTGCGGTCCCCTCGTCCATCGAGGGTTTCCTTAGTTCTTTGGCGTTCTGCAACTGGCGTTTAAAAAGGCTGACGTCCACCTCTTTTGAAAAAATATCCATAGGCACGTCAACCAGAACCGGGCCGGGTTGTCCGCTCTCAGCCAGGGTGAAGGCTTTCTCCATTATTTCAGGGAACAGCTCGGCCCGTTCGACACGCCAGACGCGCTTGACGAAAGGACGATAAATTTCACACTGGGCGCCGTCGGCGTGAAGGTTGACCTCCTGATGAGGGTGTTTCCCGTAATAGTGGCTCGGAATATCCCCGGCGATGACAACCATCGGAATACAGTCAAGCGCGGCATTGGCGACTCCAGTGGCCGCATTGGTCATCCCGGGGCCCAGGTGGCTGAGCACCACCGAGGCTTTGCCGGTAACCCGGGCATACCCGTCTGCCGCGTGAGAGGCAATCTGCTCATGACGGACATTAATGAATTGTATAGAACTTTTTTCCAGTGCCGAGAGAACCGCTATATTGGTGTGTCCGCAAAGCCCGAAAATGTGTTGGATGCCTCTTTTTTCTAAATACTCCACCAATTGGTGAGATACGAGCTCTTTCATAACCCCCTCCATCGGTTCCTCAACCATTACCAGGTAGCAGTGTTGTAGAATTCCCCGAAGAGTTCTTCATCGCTTGGCTTATCTTCAGCGATAGGTCGGGCAACCCAGGTATAGTTCAGATAATGCTTCAGAGAAATGTTCTCATTCGTGACATTGCCGGCCCAGACACCGCAGCCCATACTCGATGTCATCGGCATGCCGTTGGTAAAGCTCCCGGCGTTGGCCTTTGACTGGGGCTGCCTGACCATCATTCTGCTCACTGGAGCAACCAGGGCAAGTTGATGAATATGATCATCGTTAAAAGAATAAATTCCGCATGAGTGTCCTTTACCCTGGGTCTCGTAAATTTTGGCCACCATGTCCAGGGCATTTTCGAACCCGCTGTATTTGAAAATGGATAACAGGGTGCCTAATTTCTCCGTGGAAAATGGATGTTCTCTACCAATTTTGTCTTCTTTAACGATTAGAAATTTTTTGTCATCGGGTATGGGAAATCCTGCTTTTTCAGCGATTTGCTTAGCCGGGCAGGCGATGGTATCGATGGTGCGGTGACCGTCTGTCCAGAGAACCTTCTCAAGCTGAGTTTTCTGTTCGTCCGAAACCAGATAGCCGCCTTCGGTCTTCAGTTGCTCAAGGAAATTATCATAGATGCTTTCTTCGACAATCAGATTGCCGTCCGCCGAGCATCCGGAGCCGAAATCGGACATCTTGCTGAGCATGCTGTTGTAGGCGGCTTCTTTTATATCGGCCGTTTCATCAATTACCATGGTGGAATTACCCTGACCTGCCGCATAAGCCGGTTTGCCGGACATGTGGGCCGATTTGGCCATGGCAGGCCCGCCGGTGGCAATGGTCAGATTGCAGATGGCCATCAGTTCCTGGGCCAATGGAATGGAAGGTTTCTCGGCACAGACATAAAGATCTTCTGGCAAGCCAAGATTTTTTAGTGCCCTGCGCATTATCTTCACGGTTTCTATAGTTGTCTGCTTGGCTCGCGGATGGGGGGAGAAAATCACCGCATTTTTGGCCTTGAGCACATAGATGCCTATCCCGGGAGGGGTAAGAGCCGGGTTTGTAGTTGGTACCAGTGCTGCAACCACGCCAACAGGCTTGGCATACTTAACCAAGCCCTTCTCTGGAATTTCCTCGACGATGCCCACGCTCTTCTGGCGCAGAGCATCGCGGAGCACGCCTTTGATTTTAAAACGTTTGTTGGGGCGGCCCTCCCAATCACCCAAACCGCTCTCTTCCACCCCCATTCGCGCCAGCCGTGTAAAGGTCTTCTCATTTGCCGCAGCCCAGGCAACCGCCTGAATGGCCCGGTCAACTTCGGTCTGGCTGAGGTGGTCTATCTGTTTCTGGGCTGATCGAGCCCGCGCGAGGAGATCCCGGGCGTATCGTTTCTCTTCCTCGGTAATTGGTCGTGCCATGATATTGTCTCCTTGATAAGGGACCGGCAGAAGGATCTAATATTGGTTGATTGAGGTGTTCACACCGGTGAAATTTCCGTACTTCTCAGGTGATCAATTATTGACCGCACGAGAATATCTGCACTGTAACAAAATAGAACGTTGTTCTGCTGAACAGAATACCTTTGACGTTGTTGTCTGTCAATAAAAATGTTCCGCACCTTTTAGGTATATGAAATCCCCAATAACTCAGCAGCATTGGGTATTTGAAAGGTCTGCGAAGTACGGAGCAGGGCAATTTCTGTGACTGCAACTAAATGACACTCAAAAGGGGGTAACAGTCTGAACCGCTAAATAGGGCGAATCTTTGCACCGAGT
The DNA here is from genome assembly GCA_051010975.1 of Desulfocapsaceae bacterium. GTDB lineage: Bacteria > Desulfobacterota > Desulfobulbia > Desulfobulbales > Desulfocapsaceae > JABDQA01. The sequence goes on along the minus strand of JBPCUV010000102.1, from coordinate 337 downwards.
CGGCAGGTAAAAGATGAGAGAGTTGCAGCTCAGGACGGCCTGGGTGCAGCAGGATCTCAGATTCTGGGGAAGACCTCAACTCCTCATCATTTCAGGATGGGTGCTCCCAGTAGTTCCGAGATCTTACCACTGGCCTCCAAAAGCTTATCAGCAATTTCAGGCTCCCTTGCCTTTGAAAATCGCTGAACCGGGCCGACAACCGTGAGGACTGATTCGACCTTGCCATCGTAATTAAAAACCGGAGCGGCGATGGCAGCGACCTCGAGTTCCCGTTCCCCCCTGTTAACCTCGTAGCCGCGCTTTTTTATCGCCCCAAGCTTTTTCGCCAGGGCCTTCG
>JBPCUV010000101.1:0-5910 GCA_051010975.1 Desulfocapsaceae bacterium | reverse complement strand
ATCCCCGTACATAGCGGATTTTGAGCAGAAGCGTTCTGTCGATTATCTATCAGACTTGACTAATAGTATATAAAACCGCCTCTAAGCGATACAAACAGCATGTTAGGTATACTGTTGATTATATCGGTTTTGGATTTAGCAGGCAATTCAATTGAACAGGTGGGGCCTTAAATTTGGACATATATCAGGCGTTATATTCGGATTAAGATGCCCAGAACTAATATCTCTATTTGATGCAATTGGGATTGCTGTAGATTATTCCTGTGAACCCATCGCTTGGCAATAGCACCGTCGACTTAAAATTGGTCAGAATAAGGTAAGTCTGGAGTCCTATCCTTTTACTCGCACCTTAACAGGAAGAATCTATAGTGAGTCGTTGGCTCAAATACTTAAGGTTGGTAACAGTTATCTAGAAGAAATAGAGTCCAGTTGAGGTATCCATGCTCATCTGGACTCTGCTAGTGAAGAGAGTCAATGTCTATGTACTTCATTACTGCATTTTACTTATAAATCCATTCATTTCGTCCACAGAGTACCCTCGCATGGTCTGGAAGCGTGCATTCCCTAACGAGCTCAGATTAAGGAGTGCCACCATAGTGGCTTCATCGGGCCCCTCTAGAATCGCCACCATATCATATTGTCCTTGGGTGTAATAGAAGCACTTGACCTTAATACCCATCTCTTCAGCCATCGTCTTGAACGCTTTAAAGCGATTTGGAGATTCTTTAATACCACGGACTCCCTGATCGGTCAGATTTACTAGGCTAACAAGTGTTGGCATGACTTCCTCCTCTATTAGTTGACAGTTTGCTAACGGTCATTTAGCCAGCGTATCAAAATGAAGGAAGACCGTTAATCCCCCAGATTGCACCCTGCTACCTGAAAGTCATTAATACGTTATTCTGGCATCTCAAATGTACCTGTAACATGGGAACAATTAGTGAAATTTCCTGTTGGTAATGACGTTACTCTTCTAATCCATTTGCCTTGAATTTCCCCAGTTACACCTTTCCATTTCCCAGTGCCGCCATAAACTTTTCCACTGTGAATTACTATGTGGTCACCATCTGAATCGACATATTTATTGAAACAATCTATAGTCCATTTATCGTTTTTAATTCCTAGGATACACCTGTTGAAAATAGCGAATTTTTCAAGCGGTTTAAAATCATTATTACTCCAACCAATACCTCTCGCTCTACAGCTCATTGTTCTAAAATCTTCTGCATCTGACAAATGGTCACAAGTACCAGCAATACACCTCGTAAAGTCTATGACTTGTTCTTTTGCTTGTGGAGTTATTTGAAAAATAAACAAGATGGCGAACATGACTGATGAACAGACTAACAATTGATTTCTCATTGTTTCCTCCCCTTCGTTATGGCGATAGAGAATCACCGATTGAAATGTTCTGAAGCGGTATGAAATAATGATGTAATCAATAAATTAGTCACCATACCTGACAGGTAAATGTAACAGAGTGGCGCTGGGTGAGAATCTAAGATTATTCCTGCAATTCTGCGGCTGACTATTTTCAACTATCAGTTTAGCAGGAATTAGAGATTTGCAGTGGTAACCTTGAAAATAATGGTGGTGAGATCAGTTGAAGGTTCTTCCTGAGCAGCTAGTACGTTGATTAACGGACGCTTGAGCAAACGTAGGAAAGAAAATGTCTCACTTTGCATAAGTAGAATCGAAGCAAAAAAACAGTTCAGATGACACCCAAACCACACCCATCTACAATAAACAAAGTTCACCTTGTCACCTAATCAGCTCTTTTCAAACAGTACTAAGCCTTATATTTAGATGTTGTTATCAACCACCTCAAATTGGCCCATCATCCCATCGTCTTCGTGCTCCAACATATGACAGTGATACATATAGACTCCCGTATAGTCGAGAAACCGGGCAATCAGCCTGACCTTGTCATTGGGCCACAACAGGACGGTGTCTTTTCTTCCCGCCTCGATGGGCACCGGAGGCTGGCCGTTTCGATCCAGAATATTGAATTGCACGTCATGCAGATGCATCGAATGGGGAAGCTGCATCATCGAAGCCGACCTGTTCTCAAGTTCCCAGATCTCTGTGGAGCCGAGCGGTATCTTTTCATCGATGCGATTCATATCCATCTTCCTGCCATTGATCGAGAGTCTGTTACCCCCCATCATGCCCCTGCCCCTGCCCGACATGGTCTCCATGGCAAATTTTCGGGTCCGATCAGCATCTGACTCGGCCAGACGCGGCTGCTCACGCAGCTTGGAGATCAGCATTTGCTGTTCGGCTTTGTCACTGGAGACACGAAGCTCCATGGCTTCGTAAGTGTTGCCGTTGAACTGGTCAACCATCAGGCGCAATTTGTCATCCGCGCTTGATTGTCGAAAATCGACCAGAATCTCGGCCCGCTCGCCGGCGGCCAAAACCAATTCCTGCACGCCGACTGTTTTTTCCAGGAATCCGCCGTCTGAAGCAATCACGTGAAAAGGCAGATCATCCGACAGATACAGTCGATAGATCGACGAGTTTGAACCGTTTAGAATACGGAACCTGACGATTCCCCGTGGAACCTCTGCAAAAGGCTTCAACATTCCGTTGACGAGCAGGAAATTACCCAGGACCCCGTGCATGATGTCGTGCATGGAGCGGACATAGGCAAAACTCCGATCATCGTAAAAACGCCGGTCCTGGATGACCAGCGGAATATCATCGATGCCGTAAGTCCTGGGCAGGGCCAGATCGTCAGAGATTTGGTCCTCGATTATGAACAGTCCCGCCAGTCCTCGGTAAACATGCTCCCCGGTAAGTCCCATGGCATGGGGATGATACCAGAGTGTGGCAGCCTGCTGGTTAATAGTGAATTCGGGTTTCCAGATTTCCCCGGGCTTGATGACCTGATGCGGCCCACCATCCCACCTGGCCGGCACATGCAGCCCGTGCCAGTGTACCGTGGTAATCTGATCGATACTATTCTCCACATGTATTCGGACGTTTTCACCGTTTCGGACCCGTATGGTCGGCCCCAGAAAGGAACCGTTGTAGCCCAAGGTTTCGGTGGGACCGCTGCTAAAGAATTGATGCTGCTCCTTCTGAACGACCAGTGAAAAGGGTGATGAATCACCTGATGAACCTGCTCTTTCAAGAAGAGGGGGAATATGCAGCCTTGCAGAAAAAGGCCTTTCTGCGTTGGCTGCAGCAGAAGCGGTAGATGTAGAGAGCCCGTATTTACCCAGCGCGGCAACCGACAGGGCGGCAACGCTACCCTTTATGAATTCTCGCCTAATCAAAATTTCCTCCATATATTTATACTACGATGTAGTATAAATACAGGAAGGACGATAGTCGAGCCGGGCAGCAATATTCGTTGGTAGTAATTAGTATTGCAGCTAAATGACAGATGTGTCCAATGGCTGTGAATGAGGAAAGGTAACCCGGCTGATGTGCATCGCCTGACAGCCTCTGGCTGCAAGCTTTAAATCGATAGCCTTATGACGCCAGGACAGAGTTATGCATAGACCGGACGGAATACTTCATAAAAGGTCCGCTCGCCGATCAAACTGTCGACCTGATCCTGAATTTCTTTGCGCTGGGGGTTTAAAAACCATTTGTTCCAGTCTTCGATGGTCTCCCAAACACTTACCACAAGATAATCACCCAGGTCCTCGGTGCTCTGAAGCGTATCGGTGGAGATATACCCCGGCTGCTTCTTGGCCCGCAGATTCATTTCTTTCAATAGGGGAAGAATCTCCTCCGGTTGATTCATTCTAAACTTTCTTTTGATTACTACATGAACAGCCATACCAGTCCTCTCCATGTAAGGTGCATAACTCAATTATAAAGCACCGCCGTCTCGAATAAAGGCCGGCGGTCTTCCTCTCCGCCTGAGTTCAAACAATATACACGATTTCTGTTTCTGACAGCTGACAGCGGAAGCAGCGAGGTCCACTCATTTTTTCTATTGAAGAGTTATCGCCGCAAAACTTAACAGCTTCTCTTTCAAGCGTCTGCACTCACTCCGCGCCAGGAACATTCCCAACACTCGTCAAGATATTCTGGCAGGGGACTCTCAAGAATACCGTCTATTCTCAGAAACACCATACGGATGGCTGAACCAAAAATGGCATTCATGGCGACGTTTGGTTCGATGTTTCTTACCTCTCTGTTTTTCTGTCCTTTTTCCACCCATGATTTCATCTTCAAAAAGGGCAGCGAAGCGAAAGCGGTCTTTTCGACCGGCATGAATTCCCGGTGTTTTGTATACAGAAGATACTGCATTGAGGAAGGGGTTCTTTCGGTTGTCTCGAATATATGACGAACCGCCTCAAGGCAGCAATCGTGCATGCTGTCGTTGTTCTGTTCTATTTCGCACAGCGCTTCATAAAGACAGTTTTCGAGATTGCTGTAGAGGGTGACCGCGATGGATTCCTTATTCTCAAAGTAATTGTACAGAGACCCCACACTCATTTTGGAAGCGAACTGGATATCATTAACCGTGGTGTTGAAATAACCTCTTTCGGTAAATAATTTTAATGCCGCGTCAAGAATCTTCTCCTGACGTTCTGTTTTCTTGGAGTTATTCATCTTTCAAAAATTAGTTATGTTTGTGTAGATCTGGTAACGAGTAATCGAACAGGCCACATATGATAATCTAAATGTAACCATATCATAATCAACCAACTTTTCGGGAGCATTAATAAAATTTAGTTGTAATGGTGCTGCAGTCAGCCCAGCTATCTCATTTTTTGGTAAGAATACCTCTTCTAAACATTCAATCCAGAAAATCGGCTGATCTCCATAGGCGATTAAATCGACCACTTCCCATACCGGAATTGCCGGCCTATTAGCACGGTATATGCTCTCATCCTTTAAAGACGCTTCCCCTGGCTATGTCTGCTTCCGACAGTGATTCACGCGTCTTGCAGATGAAACTCACGGTCTTATACTGATTGTACGTCTTCTTAACACATCTCCATAGGAGTGCGGCATGCGACCACATATTATATTTTTCTTTCTCGTTATTATCGCCACGCTGGCAACCAACACACAGGTTGAAGCAGATACTGATAGCCGTCTGCACCAGATCCTCAAATCAGGCGAATTGAGAGTTGGCACGACCGGTGATTGGAACCCAATGACCGTCCGTGACCCGGCGAGCAACAGTTACAAGGGTTTCGACATCGATGTCATGAAAGAACTGGCCAAGGATCTGGGGGTGAAACTCACCTTCGTCCCCACGGACTGGAAAACTCTTGTTAACGGAATTATCGCCAACAAATACGACATGAGCACCAGCGCCTCAGTGACCCCCGCCCGGATAAGGACGGTCGGTTTCACCAAATCTTACTATCAGGTGAGCACGGTTCCCTTGACCCTCAAAAGCAACCTCGAGAGGTTTAAAGACTGGGGCGATATCGATAAACCAACGGTAACTGTGGCGGTAACGCTGGGAACCTCACAGGAGCAGCAGGTCAAAAAATTCTTTCCCAACGCAAAGATCAACAGTATTGAAGCACCTGCCCGGGATTTTCAGGAAGTTCTCGCCGGGAGGGCACAAGTATCGGTTACCAGTAACCTCGAGGCCAGCTTACTTACCCAGGCCCATCAGCAGCTCGCAGTAGTTCACGTCACAGAGCCGCGGACACCAGCAGATCTAGCCTTCATAGTGGCTCAGGGCGATCAAATATGGCTGAATTATCTCAATCACTGGATAACAATCAAGCTCAATCGGGGCTTTTTCGATGACTTGAAGAGAAAATGGATGCCGGGTGTTTAGGGGCCCACACTGTCCGCTTGCATCGATAATGTCCCAGGGGACATTATGAGCCGAAAACGGTTTCTCTTTATTCCAGCTCTGATCCTAGCCAGTGCTGTCATCCTGACTGGTTGCAGCAGTTCCAGCTACGAGTGGGGCTGGTT
>JBPCUV010000100.1:0-3691 GCA_051010975.1 Desulfocapsaceae bacterium | reverse complement strand
TGATTGGATAGGGAGTTCCTGAATCTATCTGGTCGATGACCATGTCAGGCTGGGCCCAGCCCCGAAATCCTTTGACCATCGGGTAGGTATCGCAGCCGATACGGGCCTTGTTTAGTTTATCAACCAGGTCCTGCCCGTATAAGCCGACCAGCTCTTCGGTGGAGTAGGGGTAGGTTGTGACGCCATGCGACGGTCTGGCAATGACATTGCCGCCGGGATTGTCAACGTTGCCGGTGATGCACCACAGATGGGAAATCGCCTGGGCAACGGTTGTTCCTTCGGGGTTCATGTCGATGGGAACGCCCCAATGGATAGCGGCCGGACTGTTCTGGGCATATAACCTGGCTGCCTCTATGATTAAATGTTCCGGAATCCAGGTGATCTCAGATACTTTGCGGGGTGGATACTGCTGTACCCGCTCTTTGAGGCGATTAAATCCATAGGTCCATTTATCGACGAACTCTTTATCGTACAATTCTTCATTGATGATCACATTGAGCATGCCCAGTGCCAGCGCTCCATCGGTCCCAGGCCTGATCTGCAGATGATACTCGGCCCGGGTGGACATCCAGGTGTTGCGGGGATCGATGGATATGATTTTGCTGCCGCGTTTCATACAGTCGACCACCCAGTGACCAAAGAAGCCATCCGAGCATGTGGGTGGTGGATTCTGCCCCCAGACGATGATCACCTTTGGCACCTGGTACTCGGGATCATCATAGCGAAGGGCGGAAAACTGACCGGCATCCATCACACTGAAATCGCCAAGCGTTGCCTTCATTCCACCCAGTCGCGGGGTATAGCACGACTGCCCGGAGAGGCCGAGCTGAACCCAGTTCGGGCTGCCGTAGTTATAGCACAGAAAGGAAATGGGGCCGCCGACGTCCCGCCCCGTGCCCTGGGCAAACACTACTGATTCGGCGCCAAACTCATCTCTGATGCTCTTGAGCTTCTCTTCACAGGTGTCAAAGGCTTCGTCCCAGGAGATTGGTTCGAAGTTTCCTTCACCGCGCTTTCCGACCCGTTTCAGCGGTGTGGTAATCCGGTCGGGATGATAGACGTACTGAGTCAGGGCCAGCGCACGGGGACAGGAGCGTCCCTGGTTCCAGGATGCGTTCTCGTCGCCTTCAATTCTGATCAGTTTCCCGTCTTGCACATAGAGCTTCTGGCCGCACGCACCGTGGCAGCCAGCCCCTGCCGACCAGACCGTGGTAGGAAAAACTTCTACTGATGTGTCATAGGTCATTATCTTTCTCCCTATGTAGAGAAGCATGATTGAGAGTGGTGGATCATGAAAATTGCATACAATGTTTGTCGCAAGTTTCGTGCCAGTGTCCGCTTTCGCGAGGCAATTGTATCTGCCTGTTATTTTGTCTTATTTGTTGATCCTGGAAATCGCCCCAATGGAAACGTTGATAATATCTACGAAATTGCGTATTTTCCTCCTATATATCGTAGATTTTGGACCATGCCCGGGGCTTATTTTCTTTGCTGCACGTGGATTTTCGGTCCAGAGGTGCATTAACAGGAGATTACAATGGATGCTGAAATGTTACGTGCCGAGTCCACGGAACTCGTCATTAAAAAACGCCTCGAATTTGAGACTCTGCTGGCCGATATATCCGGAAAATTTGTCAACCTGCCAGCCGACAGGATCGATATGGAAATCGAAACTGTGTTGCAGCGTATCGCAGAGAATCTGGATATCGACCGCTGCAGCGTTGCCCAGTTTTCCGAAGATCGAAACAAGCTTCGGGTAACGCATGCCTATGCAGTCCCGGGTGTGACTCCAATGCCGGACTTGATTCTCAATGAAGAGCAGCCATGGTACAGCCACCGGTTGTTCAAGTGCGAACCGGTGGTGATGAGCAGCATCACCGAGTTGCCTGAAGAAGCTACCGTCGAGAGGGAGCATTGTATTCAGCAAGGGATCAAGTCCAGCGCCCTTATCCCATTGGCGGCCGGGGGGGCGTTTTTAGGCGTTGCCGGGTTCGCCTGTCTGCGGGCTGAGCGAGAGTGGCCTGAAGTGCTGATACAGCGCCTCAACATGCTTGGGGCGGTCTTTGCCAACGCCCTGATCCGTAAGAACAAGGAGCAGGAACTGCTCCAGGCTTTTACAGAAATACAGGATCTTAAAGAGAGACTTGAAGCGGAAAACACCTATCTGAGAGAGGAGATAAGCCTCCAGTATCTTCATCATGAATTCATTGGCGAGAGCAATGGTGTCAAACAGATGCTGAACCAGGTCGAACAGGTTGCCAAACTTGATACCACGGTTCTGATTCTGGGTGAGACCGGAGTGGGCAAGGAAGTTATCGCTCAGGCGATTCATAATCTATCCAGCAGAAGCGCACAGCCGAAGGTTACCGTCAACTGTGCGGCGATACCGGATAATCTGATCGAAAGCGAGCTCTTCGGTCATGAGCGGGGTGCATTCACTGGAGCTGATTCCAGGCGCATTGGCCGATTCGAGCTGGCCAACGGATCCACACTCTTTCTCGATGAGATTGGCGAGTTCCCCGTCGCCATGCAGGTTAAACTTCTGCGAGTACTGCAGGAGAACAATTTTGAGCGTGTTGGCGGCAGAAAAACCATACACTCGGATGTGAGGGTAATTGCGGCGACAAATCGGGACTTGATAAAAGCCATCGATAAGGGCGAGTTCCGTCTCGATTTATACTATCGCCTCAACGTCTTCCCGATAACGATACCGCCGCTGCGGGAGCGGCGGGAAGATATTCCCATGCTGGTCTGGTATTTTGTCAAAGATTTTTGTGATCAAATGGATAAATCAATTGCCAGCATTTCCCGTACCAGCATGAATCAACTCTGTCACTATGACTGGCCTGGTAATGTTCGTGAGCTGAAAAACGTGATAGAGAGGGCGGTTATCATATCTTCCGGACCGACCCTTAAAATCGAACTGCCAAAAGGCGGTGGACTCAGGACGGGTCAGGCGCGAACCCTCGATGAGGTCCAAAAAGACTATATCATACGCACCCTCGAAACGACCCGTTGGCGGGTAAGAGGCAAAAGCGGGGCGGCCGAGATTCTGGGTTTGAAGCCGACTACGCTGGAATCAAGAATGACCAAGCTGGGAATCAGGCGACCGGGTCAAAGGGTACATTCTTCCTGATCGACAGGCGGCTGGAATCTTGGCGCCAAAGCCAGTCCGGAGATTTTTTTGAGCTGCTCGTTTTATGGAGTTAAAAATTGATCAGGAGCGCCAGATTGTACCAATATTCATCTCGTTAACCAGCTCCTCGACGCCGTCTATACCCGGAACCAGAATGTTGATCGCATCCAGAATTTTTTTGGAGCGGACTGTGCCTGTGAGATGCACTCGTCCCTGTCTGGCGGAAGCTTCCACGTAGGCCCCGCTTGTTTCTTCGTTCTGGGTGATCGCCGACCAGACGGTACTGGCAAGAAGTTCGTCGTTAAACCTTCGAATCGATGCCTCCGTTGGCTCGAAATCACCGCTGGCAATAATGTTCATTACACTATTCACCGCGCTGTCGATGCTGACACGGCCAATATTGAAGCACAGGTCGTAAAGCGTCGGGTTGTTCCACTCAAACCCATACATCAGACGGGTCCACTTGCTGAATTTTTTATCGCTGGCCTTGATGTCGGCCAGAACTTGATCAGGGTTTGCCCCCGATTGTCCGGTGGCCATCTCCAAACGATACGA
>JBPCUV010000099.1:0-4425 GCA_051010975.1 Desulfocapsaceae bacterium | reverse complement strand
CAACCTATAGTCCGACAATAGTTATGGGACAAGCGTATCTCCCAAATCGTATTGGCCTGTCATCAGGGGTAACCCTTGGACTGGCTGTTGCTGTTGGTGGGGGGGCTTCCCCGATCATAGGTAAACTGGCAGATGTCTATGGAGTCTGGATGGCACTGGCATCAGTATCTTGTCTACCCATATTCATTCTATTGCTCGCCTTGAGTCTGCCCACTTCTCAAAAACAATAGTTTTAAGGACACAATCCTAAGCAGACCTGTAAATGGGGAAACCAGACATTTATCCTTGTAGTAGCTGGGATGACTTCCGATAAGGTCCATCAATCACTCAATTCCAGGTAACCAGGGTAAGGTGCTCTGTAGGAAGAAAAGTGGATTCTGAGGCAGGTAAGTGTCTAGAGGTAAGCAGATTGCGATTGTGATCTGATATAAAGCGGCATGACTGGTGGACACTGTAGTTTAATGTAGATCCATCAAAATCGTATCTGAACGGTTTGCTGAGGTCAGGCCTGCAATTGTTTCGATTTGGCTGCCGCACACGACCTCTCCCGTACATTTATGGCTAGTTTCTTCAAGCTTTGTCAAAAGGTCTTCCATTCTTGACTGCGCAGCTGCCAATAGTCTTTTTTCACACCTATCGACAAATAAGTTATCTAAAAGAGGATCATCCTTATAGAGATCAACTATGTTGATAAAATGTGTTTCCGCAGATATTTTCTGGGATATACAGATTGCGTAGTTCACCAGTTTGTCGGTGCTTTCTGAAAAATCAACGAAAGCAATGATTCTTTTATCTTTTGCCACCATTCGACCTCCTTTTATCAAACCGAAACACTCTTGTTCAAAAGAATGCAAGAGAAATGCCATAGCAGTAGATCTTTCCGAGAAAAATAAAAAGATTAATAACAGATACTTGTATCAAGTATGTAATGACTGGTCAGTACCGGTAGTTTGTATCGACGCATCCATGCGACTCTATCCGTAGCACATGGTTGCAAAATTGAGACTGTACAACTGCGTAGTGAAGGAGCTGGTGAATCTGCCCTCGGGCAATCTAGGTATTGCTCTGTTGACGTGAAGATTGCGACGATGAATGTTTGTCTGGAAACGATAAAAATAAGCTAATTCAAGAGGTTGGTGCCGATCGAATGGTTGGCTGATCAGCTTCGGAATCTGCCATAGCAACCGACGGAGTCGTATCAACCGCTGGAAATGCCCCCATAACGGCAAGACTAACAAATAACGAGAGACATGAGATAAGGATCCAAGTTAAGGTGATTTGGAAACTATGTTATTTTCACTACAACGATTCAGTACATCCTTCCACTAGCTATGAACGTAATAACTGACCCTGTGTTTTATCTGGTTGCAGTACCCGTGGTCCTGCTTTTTGGTATGGGCAAAGGAGGGCTTGGCCCCGGTTTTGTAACCATTTCGGTGCCGATCCTTTCTTTTGTCATTCATCCCGTTCAGGCTGCAGCCATTCTTCTACCCATTCTCTGTCTGGCAGATGTGTTTGCCGTCTATCATTTTCGCCGTCACTTCGAAACCAAACTTCTAATGATCATTATACCGGCAGGTCTTGTGGGTATATGCGTAGCTGGCGTCTTAATGGGTCAACTGAATCGGGACATGATACGCCTTCTCATTGGTATAATTGCAATAGTATTTTGCCTGGATCATTGGTTGAGACCTGACATTTCACAAAGACAGGCAGGGGGAAGGTGGAGCGGCTACTTTTGGGCAACTATCGCCGGGTTTACCAGTACTCAGGTTCATGCTGGAGGCCCGCCTATATCTATCTACATGCTGCCACAAAAACTTGACAAGATTCTGTTCATGGGAACTCTCACCATGTTTTTTGCCGTTATAAATTATGGCAAACTTGTACCCTACACTCTTGTGGGAGCACTAAATTTGGAAAACCTCCTGACATCGCTTGTGCTCATGCCGCTAGTGCCGGTCGGAGTAAGACTAGGAAGATTTCTACTGGACAAAGTCAACCAGAAGCTGCTTTATCGTTATCTCTACTTTGCCCTGTTTTTTTCCGGTGTGAAACTCTGCTGGGACAGCTTCACATAGTCATTCTATCAGTCAGCGTCTTCAGCTTCTGGAGCCCTGATCATCAACACGGGGATTTTCGAAGATCCGAGTATTTTGTCTGCAACACTTCCTCTCACCCATCGCGTAACACCTGAATGACCGTGGGTTGCTATGATGATCAAATCAACATCGTTTTCGACACAATAATCGACGAGGTTCTCGGCCACCCGACCAACCATTGCTTTGAGCTCAAAGGTCAGTCCCGGTTCATCAAGTCTATCGACGACACTGCGCAGGTAATCTTCAGCCTCCTTTTTACGCTCGGATTCTCGAGCTGCGGCTAGATTGGGATCGATAGGGGAATCGGAAACTGAGTAGACTCTTTCGGGTTCGACGACACGCAGTAAAACCAGTTCTCGAACCGGGCAGCCACCCGCGATTGCCTCAACATGCGGTAAGACGCATTCAGCAAGCGCTGACCCATCGAGGGGAACCATGATCTTTTTATACATCGCCACCTCCTCCTCTCCGCAGAATTATTGTCAAAGATACGTAACGGACATGTTTCAGTCAGAAATCGGAGCCGATCGCCTCTATTAAAAAATATGACTGATCCAGATGCTCACAATGCCACAAGGTGACCTTCGTAGGTCGGCAGGCCGCTATCCAAAAAAAGTTCTGCATATAATCAGGTCAGAAACGGTTTTTTACGTCAACGAGGCTATCTTTTTTAAAGTAGTTAGGTGATGATGTGGGGTAGTCTCAGCCTCTGACATTCGACGTAATCATCTATATGACCTTATGAAAACTATCGATCAAAGCACTTTGCGCCCTGCCATGCATTATGGCTGGGTGATTCTTGTAACAGGCCTCGGGGTTATGTTCGCCTGCCTTGGGCTTGGCCGTTTTGCTTTGGGCATGCTTCTTCCGGAAATGGGAGAGACTCTAAATTTGGATTACGGACAGATGGGCCTGATCAGTACCGCCAATTTCGTTGGCTATATGGTCTCGGTGATCTTCGCCGGCAGGGTGTCCAATACAATCGGTCCGCGGGCGACGATCAGTGCGGGGCTTGCTGTGGTAGGCAGCTCCATGGGTGTGATCTGGTTTGCCAATAGTTTGAGTGTAATTCTCCCAATTTATTTTCTAACTGGCGTCGGCAGCGGTCTGGCTAACATTCCGATGATGGGCCTCGTTGCTGGCTGGTTTACTGAGCGTTGGCGGGGACGTGCTGCAGGGTTTATGCTGGTGGGCAACGGTCTTGGAATAGTGTTCAGCGGACTCCTGGTTCCGCTCTTGATTACCAGATTGGCAGGTCAAGGCTGGCGCTTTGCCTGGCTCATATTGGGGGGTGTGGTGTTGGTAGTTGCTGCGCTGGCGGCTCTTGCGCTCAGGAGCAGTCCGGCACAGGTTAAGCAGCTCCCAATGGGAGCCGATCGGGCGCAAAGAAATAAATCTGCATCTGGCTATGACAGCTCACGTACTTCCGGTCTGGACAAGGTCGATGTGTCTAAATTGATTCAGTTGGGACTTGTCTATTCGATGTTCGGTGCCACCTATTCTGTCTATGCGACCTTTATTGTGACTTCATTGGTAAACGAACGAGGATTCAGCAGTCATGAGGCGGGTCTGTTCTGGTCAATAGTGGGAATCATCAGTGTGATCTCAGGCCCATATGCAGGATATATCTCCGATCGCCTCGGACGGTTTCCTGCCCTGGCGATCATATTTGCTCAGTTCAGTGTCGCCCATCTGTTGGCATTGACAGGGTTACCGACCATCTGCCTGTATCTGTCGATTGTCGCCTATGGCCTGTCACTGTGGGGAATTCCAAGTGTAATTGCGGCAACGGTCGCGGATATGGTAGGCCCCATGAAGTCTTCTTCGGCTTTTGGCTTTGTAACGATATTTTTTGGTGCCGGACAAGTTGCGGGACCGGCACTAGCAGGATTTATAGCTGAATCTACCGGGGTGTTCGATACCGCTTTTCTCATCTGCGCAACTCTGACAACCGTTGGTGCCATAATTTCCGTAAGACTCAACAGGAAGAATGACAGAGTAACGCCATGATTTTCTTGCACTGATCGTCGAGTTCAACCTTTATTCATCTTATCCATTTCTTGGCGAAGTCTGGCTTCGATGTCGCTGTGCAGATCCTGTTTCTTCTTCTGCAGCCCGGCCTGAATTGCTTCGACCTTTTTATCCATGTCCTTTTTCTTGGCCATGAATTTTTCAAGATCCTTGGAAATACTGTTGCCCTCGTCCTGTTCTTTTGGCAGTTTTTCGATTTCAAGATGATCGCCAATGCCCACTAATATTGAGAATGGGTCTTCTGAGATCGTCACGATGGAGAGCTTCTCCAGTTTTCTGCAGACGGCCAGTC
>JBPCUV010000098.1:0-9986 GCA_051010975.1 Desulfocapsaceae bacterium | reverse complement strand
CCTTTGGGATCTTCCCTGTACCAGGCGATGGTTTCGGAGTCCTGGGGCTCGTAGAGCTGCCCGGTGGGTGCATAGATGCCGAGCTGCCTGAACAGCCCTTCCATACCAAAGGTCCGGGCTTCGTCAGGGATGATCGGCACGATCTGCTTGCCGATATTTTTATCCTTCACCAGAGAGCTCAACATTCTGACAAAAGCCATGGTGGTCGAAATTTCTCTTTTACCGGAAGATTCCAGTAGCGCTTTGAAAGTTTCGAGCGGCGGTATTTCCAGCGGGAACTGTTCCTGGTTCCTGAACGGTACCGGGCCTCCCAGTGCTTGGCGCCGCTCCTCAAGAAACTTCTGCTCCGGGCTTCCTTCCGGCGGTTTGATGAAAGGCAGTGCTTCCAGTGCGTCGTCCTCGAGTGGCACATGGAATCGGTCTCTGAAAAATTTGAGCGACTCGACGTCCATCTTTTTGACGTTGTGGGCAACCATTACCGATTCCCCGGCCTGACCCATGCCAAAACCCTTAATGGTTTTGGTGAGGATTACGGTGGGCTTGCCCTTGAATCGGGAGGCCTGGGCAAAGGCTGCAAAAACCTTGCGGGGGTCGTGTCCACCCCTGGTCATCTGCCAGAGTTCTTCGTCAGGGATATCTTCAACCAGTGCCATCAATTCAGGATCATCGCCGAACACCTTTTGCCGCAGGTATTCGGGGCCCCGGGCTCTGATGGTTTGAAAATCTCCGTCCACCATCTCACCGAATTTTTTTATCAGCAAACCATCTTTGTCCCTGGACAATATTTGGTCCCACTCGCTGCCCCAGAGCACTTTGATAACATTCCACCCGGCTCCTCTGAACCTTCCTTCAAGTTCCTGGATGATTTTGCCGTTGCCTCTCACCGGACCGTCGAGACGCTGCAGGTTGCAGTTGACCACGAAAATAAGATTGTCGAGCTGCTCCCGGGCTGCAAGGGTCAGGGCGCCGAGCGATTCGGGTTCGTCGGATTCACCGTCACCCATGAAAAACCAGACTTTTCTGTCGCCGACTTTTTTCAGCCCGCGGCTGTCCATGTATTTCATGAAGCGGGACTGGTAGATGGCCATCATTGGGCCCAATCCCATCGATACGGTCGGGAACTCCCAGAAATCCGGCATCAACCAGGGATGGGGGTAAGAGGACAGACCTTTGCCGCCGATCTCGCGTCTGAAGTTGCTGAGCTGTTCTTCGGTAAGCCTGCCTTCTACAAAGGCCCTGGCGTAGATACCCGGGGAACTGTGGCCCTGAAAGAAGACCATGTCAGCCCCGTCTGAGGCTTTCGGGCCTCTGAAAAACCAGTTGAACCCAACCTCATAGATTGCTGACACCGAGGTGTAGGTAGCAATGTGACCACCCAGGCTGAGGCCTCCTTTGTTAGCCCGGGCGACCATGGCCATGGCGTTCCAGCGCACGTAGGCGGCCACATTCCTGGCGATATAGGAATCTCCGGGAATCTTTTCCTCTTGTTCTGGTGAAATTGTGTTGCAGTAAGGGGTGAGTATGCCAGGCGAGGTGGCTACGCCCTGGGTACGAGCCCTATCGGTCAGAACCCGCAACAGATAATCGGCCTTTTCACCGCCTTCATGCTTGATCACTCCATCGAGTGCTTCGAGCCAGTCTCTGGTTTCCTGGGGATCTGGGTCTTTGTAATATGCACACATAATAATTCCTGAATTCAAGTGTTTGTTATCAGACAATCAAAGTATCTCCAACTATCTGTATCATTTCTCTAAATATCAAGTCCGGGGAGTTGAAAAACCGGTTCTACACCGGTAGATTTGGGCCTGTCCACAGAGCTTACGAGCAGCTGGCGGCAATCTGCTTAGCTGCCGGTCTCTGACAATTTCTTCAATTTTTCAGGGGTAACACCGATGGAAATGTTTTTGGTCGCTGTCGCTTTCGGGTTTGGATTCATGGTCAAACAGATCGGCCTGCCGCCTCTGGTAGGTTTTCTCTGTGCCGGTTTCGTCCTCAATCTGCTGGATTTTGAAACGAGCCAGTTTCTTGAAGAATTGGCCAATGTCGGTATCCTTCTGTTGCTCTTCAGTATTGGCTTGAAGGTACAAATAAAAAGGCTTTTTGAACCGCAAGTCTGGGGAACCGCGAGCCTGCATATGGTGATCACCACCGCAGTTTTCAGCATCGTGATAAAGGTGTTGGCTTGGTTGGGGATATCGTATTTTGACGGAGTTAGTGGATCCACCGCACTGCTTTTGGCCTTTGCCCTGAGTTTCTCGAGCACGGTTTTCGCCGTAAAGATCCTTGAGGAGAAGGGGGAAATGACTTCCAAGCCGGGGCGAATTGCCATTGGCATCCTGATCATGCAGGATCTGTTTGCGGTGATCTTCATCACTTTTTCCACCGGCAAGCTGCCAAGCCCATGGGCACTGCTGCTCTTGCTCCTTGTTTTTGTCAGAAAACCGTTGATGATCATTTTAAGCCGCAGCGGCCATGGTGAACTGCTCGTCTTGCTGGCCTGTATACTCCCGCTGGCCGGGGCCAACCTCTTTGAGGTTGTAGGTTTAAAACCGGATCTCGGTGCGCTGATTCTTGGGATGTTGCTGGCCGGGGGACCGAAAACCGACGAACTCGCCAAAGCGATGCTGGGTTTCAAAGATCTTTTCCTGGTTGGTTTTTTCCTTACCATCGGACTGGCTGAGGTTCCCAATTTTTCTATGCTTGGTCCTGTGCTATTTTTCGTCGCCCTGATCCCTTTTAAAATTATGCTTTTTTTCCTGTTACTGACCAGGTTGCAGCTGCGCGCCAGAACAGCCTTGATCTCGTCGGCTACCCTTGCCAACTACTCTGAATTCGGTTTGATTGTCGGAGGTGTTGGGTATGCAAACGGCTGGTTGAGCGGAGAATGGCTGGTTATTCTGGCTGTTGCCCTCTCCGTATCAATGATTGCTGCCTCTCTGTTGACTCCTTTGATACCAGTTTTTTATTCCAGGTTTAAATCTCAATTGAAGCGATTCGAAACGGCTGAGCGATTGCCTGAAGATCGGGAAATCGATCTTGGTGAGGCTACTGTGGCGGTAATGGGAATGGGCAGGATCGGAACGGCGGCCTACGACAATCTCAGGGAGAAATATGGGAAGAGCGTCGTTGGACTCGATTTCGATGAAGTGCGAATTCGAGAGCATGAGGCATCAGGAAGACGGGTGATTCATGGTGACGCCAATGATAACGATTTCTGGAGCCGCGGATTTGTAGATAGTAAATCGTTAAATCTCGTGCTGTTGTCCATGTGCCACAACTCAAATGTAAAGGCGGCAAAGAAAATCGATTCTCTCGATAGGGCCAGGGTTGTCGGTGCCATCGTTGAATATGAGGATCAAATTGACGTATTGAAAAATGCGGGAGTGAACTATGTATTCAACGCCTACTCCGAAGCCGGTGCAGGATTTTCGGAACACGTCTGTGACCTGGTCAGCGGTCAAGAGGAACTGGGTTAATCGTGAGACGAAGGGCAGGGGAGCACTTATCTGTGCATCCCCTGCCAAAAAGAGTGATTGTTACTCGAGATCCTGGGTGAACAGTTCTGAATAGATTTTCTGGAATTCACCGGAGTTGATTTCCGCTTTGATGTCTGCCGTATTGGTGTTAAACCAGGTATGCATCTTGTCGGAGGCAAACAGCTTGTCTATGTAAGCATTGACTTCTTCATCACCCACGTGTCGGGCCTCGGGGATGAATTTGAAGTAGAAGTTATGAGCCACATCGTAGATTCCATGCCACCAGGCATAATCTGGCCCCATCATTGCCGCTCCCATTCGGGCGCGACGGCCTTCATGATGCCAGAGCTCCCAATACTCCCATTCGAGATCGTTGGAAAAGGCGGCTTTGTTCTCCAGCAGGCCTTTGGTTTTGATCATCTTGATAATATCAGTCGCCGGTTTGGCGAATTTCTCGTTGTAGAGCTTGACCAGTGCGTCATACTGGAAATAGTGTCCGTCCACAAAGGCTTGCTGATGACAATTCAAACAGACATCCTGCATTGCTTTCCTTTTCGATCCGGCGTCCTCCTTGTATTTGGAGATCGGTGGGCGCAGAGTCCAGGAAATACGATCGCCTACATCGTGGGTGACCGCCTGATTTGTCGTAGCCGACATATGGCAGGTTGCGCAGGTGGGTGCCTCGTAATAATCTTTGCCAACTACCCATTCATCCTTGTCGAGGTTAAGCCGATCCTTGTAACCGAAATAGGCGATACCATGCTTGGATTCTTCGTAAATTTCCTTTTGCGGGTGATCAGGGCCCAAGTGGCATTTGCCGCAGTTCTCGGGCTGGCGGGCCTGGTATTTGGAAAAAGAGTGACGTGAATGGCAAGCGTTGCAGGCGCCTTTCGAGCCATCCGGGTTGAGGCGTCCGATACCGCTGTTCGGCCAGGTTTCTGGCGACAGTTTGTTTGGAGCGCTCTCGTCGATCTTTACCTTGGCCCCGTGACAGGATTCACAGCCGGTGATGACGATGGGATGGCCACCCGCCGCATGGGCCAGGTAGGCATCGTTTGATTCCAGAATCTCACCAGCATGGGCATGATACGAATCTGTAGTTTCCTGGGCTTCCTGCTCATGACAGTTGCCGCAGTCTTTTGGCGTTACCAGGGTGGCGATGGTTGCACCGTTGTGTTCGAAGGCATCTAGATCAGCGGCGTCGGCCTCGTGGCAATCTAGACAGCCGATATCGTTTTCACCATGCGCCGAATTTTTCCATTGCATATACAGCCCTGGATTTTTTTCCTCGTGACAGGATTCACAGGTTGCCTCTGCTGCTACAGCGCTTGAAACTGTCCAAGCGAGCAAAAGCATCACTGTCAGAACCAGACTTTTCTTCATTCACTACCTCCTCTGCATAGGTTAATATTAGCTACAGCCTGAAACATCGTATATTCCCAGCCCTGAGCGAGTAGATGACGGCAATTTCCGTTGCTCGTCGACGACTCTAATCCGGGCGTTGTGCCACGAGAGATCGTTGTGCCGACTTTGTAGTACAGAATTATGTGCCATCTTAATTTCTGGCGGTCGAGAAGACAAGCATTTTGTCCGTTCAATCCATTGCAATGCTTGATTCTTCAACGGGTTTTTGGTATTGATCGCATGTCGATTCCGAGACGGGGAGCTGGATTGTACAGCTCTAGTTTGATCGACTCATTATTGTTCATAAATAAGCGAACCCAGTCTGAGCTCTACTATCCGGACGTCCATTTGCGTGAATTAGTTCAAGACTGTACCCGGCAGTTGGGTGCAGAGGTATAATATGCCCGGTGTCTCCATTATCGTTCCGACCAGGAACGAAGCAGATAATATCGATCTTCTCCTAGAGCGGATTTTTGCTGTTGACTACCTTCGAGAGGTTGAGCATGAAGTAATTTTTGTTGATGACAGTTCTACAGATTTGACCAGGGAGAAAATTAGACAATGGAGCGCTCGCAAGCCTGTCCGCCTTGTCGAACGTGATTATGGCAAAGGGCTGGCCAGTGCGGTGGTCGCCGGCGCCGGTCAAGCTGCTTTCGATACGGCGTTGGTCATGGATGCCGATCTCAGCCATCCCCCCGAGAAAATCCCGGAAATGATTGAGCCGCTGTTGACTGCGCAGTGTGACATGGTAATCGGCAGCCGATACGTCGAGGGCGGTGCTACCCCAGAGTGGCCGAGGTCACGAAAGATCGCCTCAAAACTTGCAACCATACCGGCCCGGCTGTTTACCGATGTAAACGATCCCATGGCCGGATTTTTTTCCACTTTCACCTCACGCTTGAAGGCGTTGAGACCTGATGTGCCAGGCTTTAAAATCGGCCTCGAGGTATTGGCTGTAGGCGGTGATCAGCTGCGGGTGTTCGAGGTGCCGATTGTGTTTCACGACCGCTTTGAGGGATTTTCGAAAATGAATAAACGGATCATTCTCGAATATCTCAAACAGGTGGTGCAACTTAGCAGGATTGGGACCGAGCTGTTCACCCCCGCCGTTACGACCACCATGGTGGGGGCCGGAACTGTGCTGAACGTCTTAGTCTTTTGGGCACTGCAGAGATTCGGGTTCAGCCCGCTCGTGGCCCATTTGAGCTCGATGACGTCCGCCGGCGTGTTCCTGTTTGTCATCATGGCAGTGCTGTGGCGAAAGAGAGATCCAGCCCATCGTCTGAATCTTGATCTGGCAATAGGATTTATCGTGGTCCTGGTGTTTTCTGTCAGCATGCAGGCCTCCGTCTTTTATCTTTTTGACAGAGCGTTTAACTTCCAGCGCCTTGCCGCCTTCATACCAGGAGCTTTGGCCGGGACAGGAAGTTTCACCCTTTTCAGCGTGGTCTATCTCTTCTCCGGGCTTAGTACCTTGCCCAAAAGGGCCCAGGCAAAATCAGTGGTCATCGGCAGTGTAGCCGCGCTTATAGTTCTCAAGCTGCTCTATCTCGGACTGCCCGAGTTGATGGAGCAGGAAGCCTACTACTGGAATTATGCTCAGCATCCTGATCTGAGCTACCTGGATCATCCGCCCCTGGCGGCGTTGCTGATATGGCTGGGAACAGGGGTTTTCGGCACTACAGAGTTCGGTGTCCGGATCGGTGCGTTTTTAAGCTGGTTCGCCACCGCCTATTTCACCTATAGACTGACTTCAGATATCTTCCACAGAACGGCCGCCTGGGGAAGCGTACTTCTGGTTTCCCTTCTGCCTCTCTATTTTGGTACCGGATTTGTGATCACACCCGACAGCACCCTGCATGCTGCCTGGGCCGCACTCATCTATTTTCTCTATCGAAGTCTGATCAAAGGATCATCCAAAGCCTGGCTTGGAGTTGGGATCAGTCTTGGTTTGGGACTTTTGTCAAAATACACAATAGTTCTGCTGGGCCCCGGTATCGTCTGTTTTTTGCTGATAGACAAACGGGCGAGATCATGGTTTTTACGCCCTGAGCCTTACGGTGCCGTAGTGCTTGGACTGCTGTTGTTTGCCCCGGTGCTGATCTGGAATTATCAGAACGACTGGATTTCTTTTCTGTTCCAGGGGGAACAGCGGGTCAGCGGCAGAGATTTTTTTACCACTCACCGACTGATCGCCTATATGGCCATGCTCCTGACTCCAGCCGGTCTGCTCGGCCTGATTTATTTTCTGTTTGGCGGCAATGCATTTTTCAAAACCCAGGCAAGCTATGGAAGTCAGGATGAAAAGGGAGCGATCCATCGCAGTTTTTTGCTGCTACTGTTACTGATCATTTCGCCGCTTCTGGTCTTTCTTTTCTTCAGTTTCTCCAAAGAGGTAAAGCTGAACTGGACCAGCCCCATCTGGCTTGCGCTGCTGCCCTTTTTGGGCTGCACTGTTACCCTGTCGTGTGGTGAATTGAAATCAACCATTCTCTGCTTTTTGCACTGGCTCTGGAAACTCAGCGCTGTGGCTCTGGTGATAGGTTACTGTGCTTTCCTGCACTACGCGACACTAGGGTTGCCTTCGGTGCCTTTTCATGCCGATCTGTTCCTCATGGGCTGGAAAAACCTGGCCGAAGAGGTGGAGTTGGTAGCCGATAATGTCGAGCTGAATTACGGCAACCGACCACTGGTAGTTGGTATGGATCCTTACCAGATCAGCAGCGGTCTGGCCTTTTATCGCGCCAAAATCCATCGTGGTGACAAGGAGAAACAGCGAGCGGTGATCGAGGGCACCATGGGATGGCATCTGTTTGGCTGGAAAGGGCTCATGTACGAGCATTGGGGTGTGCCGGAAGAATATTACGGTCGGGATGTGATAGCCATCGCCTCAAGCAGGATCAGGGTCGAGTATCCTTATTTCCAGAACCGTTTCTTATTGATGAATAATATCCACACGATCGACGCCACCAAAAATGGGAAGTTCGTACACCGATATTATTACCGGGTTATACGAAATTATCGTCCGGCTCGAAACTGAAGACATTCAAACCAATCAGTCCTTGCCTCCATCCGCCAGATAGCCCGGATCCAGTAATTTTAACAGTAGTTCATGGTCTAACTCGCTCTCCTGTTCAGCTACCTCGAGCAGTGGACGATTTTCCTCTCTTGCTTTTTTAGCGATGGCCGCCGCTTTCATATAGCCGATATGGGGAGTAAGCGAGGTTATAAGTACCGGGTTTTTTGAAAGCGGGTCCTCCATGTGTTCTCTAAGTACTTCCATGGAACCGATTGCTTTTTGCCCAAGAGACAGGGAAGCATTGGCGATGAGCTCTCCACTGTTCAGCAGATCTGAAGCCGCCAGCGGCAGCATGGTGTTGAGTTGAAAATTTCCGGACTGTGCCGCGATAGTTATTGAGAGGTCGTTACCGATCACCCGGGCTGCGGCCATGCAGACAGCTTCGGGAATTACCGGATTGACCTTGTCGACCATGATTGATGACCCCGGCTGTAGAGGCTTCAGCCTGATCTCGGCTAATCCGCTGTGCGGACCTGAATTCATCCACCTCAGGTCATTGGCGATTTTCATCAAGGTTACCGCACAGGTTTTCAGATGACCGGACGTTTCCAATACGGTATCTATGCTGCTCAGCCCTTTGTAGGCGGAATCCAGCTGCTCAAACTCCACTAAGCTATGTTTGTTTAGCGCTGCCAGCGTAGTCTCAACGAATCCCGGGGCACAATTGACGCCACTGCCAACGGCGGTGCCCCCAAGCGGCACTTTCTTCAATCGGCTCAGGGAGGACTTCAATCTGTTAACATTGTCATCAAGCTGTGAACTCCAGGCTTTGAGCTCGTGGGCTAATCTTATGGGCAGGGCGTCCATAAGATGGGTTCTTCCCGTTTTAACAACCTGGTGGTGGCTTTGAGCCGTCGCCTCTATGATCTCGATTAACGCTTCAAGGGCGGGAATTACTTCGTCGTTGATCTGGACAGCTGAAGAAATGTGCATTGCCGAAGGGATGACGTCGTTGGAACTCTGTCCCATGTTTACTTCGTCATTGGGCGATACGGCGATCCCCTCCAGAGCCGCCGACCGGGAAATTACTTCGTTGGCGTTCATATTGGTGCTGGTGCCGGATCCTGTCTGTAAAACGGGTACTGGAAAATGGACCATCATTTCATCTTTTTCTAGCCTGTCAATGGCTTTTATGATGGCATCGGCTTTTTCAGGGTCAAGGAGTCCAAGCTTACCATTGGCTTCGGCAGCGGCACGCTTGATCAGTAAAAGAGAACGGATGAAGCGGATGTCCATTTTCTGATCTGAGATGGTGAAATTATTCAACGCACGCTGAGTCTGGGGACCGTAGAGTGCAGATTCGGGCAGGACGACTTCACCCATCGAGTCGTGTTCAATCCTGGTTCTTTTTTTCATAGATATCTACTTAAGCTAAATTTAATCTTTACAACTCATAGAATTAGAATAATCCCTTTATTGATAAGTGTAAGCAATACAGACTCAAATTGAGATACCGTATCCCTGGCTGGGGTTCTCGTATAGGTTTGAAATATATCCAAAAAACTATGAAAAAAAGGATTCTAATATGTCTGCTGCCATCGACCCGATGATAGGTTTTCCTCCTGTCTGTACGGGGTCTGACCTGGTGTTGATCCTTGGCTCATTTCCCGGACGGTCGTCGCTGGAAAAAAAAGAGTATTACGGTCATCGAAACAACGGGTTTTGGCCAATCATGGGGCAACTTCTCGGCTTTGATCCTCAAATTAGCTATTTGGAGCGTCTGGAGAGATTGAAGATAAATCGGATTGCTCTGTGGGACGTGCTGACAAGCTGCAGCAGGGACGGCAGCCTTGATTCTTCAATTGAAAGAAATTCCATGACGCTCAATAATTTCGAAGATTTTTTTGAAAATAACAAATTTATTCATACCATACTTTTTAATGGTTCGATGGCAGAAGCTGAATTCAGTAAGCAAGTATTGAAAAACTCACGGATTCAGGCGAAAAAACTGGCGTTCCAGCGCCTGCCGTCAACCAGTCCGGCCATGGCCATGCTCAACTTGGCCCAGAAAGTTGAAGCCTGGTCTG
>JBPCUV010000097.1:0-3591 GCA_051010975.1 Desulfocapsaceae bacterium | reverse complement strand
AGAAGCGGGGTTATCAATTTACTAGCCGCATAATCTCCCAACAGCGCCTGTCCGAGTGCAATGAGAAAAGATACCTCCAGGCTGTTTCTTGACCGGATACGGTCCTCCCTGATTTTGATCAGACCATCTTCTGGGTCATAGAAGGAAAAGACATTGTCCCAGCGCTGATCCCTTCTCCATCTGCCTTCGCTGACAAAGGTGATTCCTTGGATGAAATCGAGGTGAGATACCGGTATGTCCTGATGGGTCCAGATAATATCGGTAAGTATCGAGACTATTTCCTCGCTGTTCAGACCGGTCGCTTCACACTGGTTAAAATCAATAGAGAGCTCTGCCAGTCGGTCGGCTACCAGCGCATACTTGACCGATGGAATCGCGACGAGTCGCGGCCTTGATGACAGCCCTGACGGTTGCGTTACTACTGCTGAATGTGGGGATTGCTCTTGCTTGTCGTTGAACAGTTCCCTGGACAGAAAAAGGGTCTTCACGGTCTGCGCCACCACTTCAGGGTCATGTTGAATCACCCCCCTTTCAATCATCGCCGATCTGGAGAAGAAGCCGCATTCTATCGGCGTAAACCCTCTGTTCTTAAGGATTTCCCGATCAAGATAGATAGGGTTTTTTCCCTCAACAGCATAATTCTGAATCACCGATGCCGGCACATCCTGCATTGACAAACAAAGTATCTGGTCGATCAACCCCTCGACCCCACCAGGAAGATTATGCTCGTAGGCTCGAATCATGTCTGAGACATGAAATTTCCGATCTGGGTTAGCTATAGCCTTATCAGTCTCTCCCTCCTGGACCCAGAGGTTGGCGATCAGCAGCTTCAATGCACTTCTGTTTTCTCGAACCGTTGCAGCAATCCCAGGAACTTGCATAACAGGTATGATGGAGCTGTAGAGGCTGCCCGGTGCCATTATGAGTACATCGGCATCCCTAATGGAATCGAGAATTTTTCCAGAGACGTATGGCTGTCCACAGAAATCAACTGTCACTCGGGCAATGGCTGAACCCCTGTCCGCAGTGCTTGATTTATTTTCTCCGCTCACCTCGACGCCATTACTGTATCTGAAACGGAGCTGCGCCGGTACAGGTGTGCAAGGCAGGACTGCGTCTACGCCGGCCCCAATGATTTCACCAATATTGGAAATCGCACCGTTGATGGCTTCACCCAACGATTCATCCACTACGATCCTGTTTTCAATCAGATTCTCACTACCCGACACCATGCGGATTGCTGAGAGAATCAAAAGGTTGCCGAGGCAATGAGGCCGCCCCAGAGTGTGAAGGCACAACTCATCAGTGAGGCAGAAATCCAGATAGGTTACCAATGCCCTGGCCATTTTCTCTGGCAGCGTGTCCAGGTCACCAATGCATTGTTTGAGCAGCGATTTGGCAGATTCCGGCCTGGCGGAAAACCGAAAATTAAAAATGGTCGAAATGTCTTTTACCAATAACGCGGATTGTCCGGCTGACAGATTGTAGCGACGTTCCAGCAACCTTCGCTGAATGGAAGAAACCAGAACGTGCCTGATATCTCCCAAACCAAAAACCGGTAGATCCTTTAACAGCTCACCGGTGGAACCCCCGTCATCAGTCACGCAGACGATAGCCTTGGTTTGCGGAAATATTTCTTTTAAGCCCTCAAACGGTTTCTCCGGCCAATTCTGCTGGCGGCTGTCCCCACCGATAATGTTTGACAATCCGGTGCCGCCGCCGAACACCACGACTTTTATATCATCCACGGTGGTCGAGACAAGTCTTTCCCTGAGTTCACCGAAAAGAGCCGAGACTTCCTTGTTAATTCCTGCAGGATGGCCATGCAGAACGAGATCTACGAGTTTCTCCCGCTTGTCACGATGGGGAAGCAGGTCAAGCGAAGAAATATCGCGTTTTTCAAGAGCGTAAAGCAGACTGCGGTCTCTTTCGGAAAGGTGCTGGATCGAGTGCTGATCGGTCATCTTGATTCTAGCCGCCGCCATTGATTAATTCTTCCACTCTTCTCAACTCCTCCACCGTATCAACTTCAACCGAATCGTGTGTGGTGAGGACGACCTTTATTCTGTACCCAAACTCGAGCGCACGGAGCTGCTCAAGTTTTTCAAAATGCTCCCACTCACCTTCCGGAAGATCAACAAAAGTGAGTAGAAAGTTTTTACGATACCCGTAGAATCCAAGATGTTTGTAATAGGTCGGTGTCCCTTCCCCAGGATTTCTCTGAAACGGAATAGCGGAGCGGGAAAAATAGAGCGCGTTATTGTCTCTGTCGAAAACAGT
Organism: Desulfocapsaceae bacterium; assembly: GCA_051010975.1. Classification (GTDB taxonomy): domain Bacteria; phylum Desulfobacterota; class Desulfobulbia; order Desulfobulbales; family Desulfocapsaceae; genus JABDQA01. Next base: position 1,311 of record JBPCUV010000097.1, on the reverse strand, counting down.
TTTTACATGGTTGGGATCATCGATCTCTTCTTCTCGGACAATCTTGTAGATTAGGGTGGACATTGGCATATCCGGGTCTTCGAGCAATGGACGAGTCACCTGGTCAATGATCTCTGGCGGAAACAGCGGTTGGTCTCCCTGAATATTGACCACGATATCATGCTCGGATATATCCAGAATCTCTGCTGCCTCTGCCAGACGATCGGTTCCCGACACATGGTCGTCTCTGGTCATTACATATTCGCCGCCAAATGTTTCCACACACCGGGCGATTCGTTCATCGTCAGTGGCCACCACCACCCGGGAAAGCAGCTCTACTTTCTGAGCCCGCTCAACCACATGTTGAATCATCGGTTTTGCGTTGATAGGGGCAAGCGGTTTGCCAGGAAACCTATTTGACTTGTAGCGGGCCGGGATGATCGCTATCACCTGAACATCATTATTTTTCATTGCCTTAATTGATCCTGTCGTTATCCTGCGGGGAGCTGGTATTTGACCTCACTCCTCTTCTTATATCATTTTTGTATGGATATCAAACCTCAGATAGGGATCAGAGTCGATCCTGCCACCCCCGAAACAGCCTCCTACCTGATCCGCCTGGCAAAATGTCTCAACCTGCCGCTGTCTGATCCCTCAGGCCAGAAGCATGATTATGTACTGGCACTCAATGGTTCACGCCTTGAGTTGATAAAAGAAGCAGACCCCAAAACTGCCCCTCTGTCAGCCGATTTCCTATCAGGAGCTGTATATTACCGATTCACCCATGACCACAGGATAAATCAGCCGCTGGCAAAAGCTGCTGGAATTAAAAGCGGATATCGGCCGACCGTACTGGATGGAACCGCCGGCTTCGGTGAAGACGCTTTTGTCCTTGCCTCTCTGGGGTGCCGGGTAACGATGATAGAGCGCTCGAAAGTCATCTGGGCATTGCTTGCCGATGCCATTTCCCGCTGCGGCGAAAATGACAGGGTCAAACGTATCTTTGACCTGCGTGTCACCCTGAAACTGGCAGACAGTATCGACTATCTTAATTCCTCGGATAGCTCTTATGATACGGTGTTTCTTGATCCTATGTATCCCGCGCTGCCAAAATCACCGCTCAACAAACAGAAAATGAGAATGCTGCGTGAGGTGGTGGGTGACGACCCAGATGGTTCTGAATTGCTGACTGCAGCATTGGAAAATGCAAAAAAACGAGTGGCGGTCAAACGACCAGCCAGAGCTGGACACCTGGATGACAGGGAACCCTCCTTTGTAATCAAGGCAAAGAGCAGTCGCTACGATATCTACCTGATTCCCTATTTATGATAG
>JBPCUV010000096.1:0-5535 GCA_051010975.1 Desulfocapsaceae bacterium | reverse complement strand
ACTCCGGCGGTGAGCGGCAGGGGGACGCCGATCTCGTGGGCGGTTTCCAGAACATTGGCCAGGTCCTTGATATGGAGTTCGATGCGGAACCCCGGATCGAACTTGCGGTCCATGACCAGCGGTGCCTTGGCGTCGAGCACTGTGCTGCCCGCCAGTCCGCCCCTGATGGCCTCATAGACCAGCTCAGGTTCAACACCGGCCTTGGAGGCCAGGACGAGGGCCTCCGACATGGCGGCAATATTGAGCGCCACGATTATCTGATTGGCCAGCTTGGTGGTATTGCCAGCACCGATGCTGCCGGTATAGACCACCGATCCGGACATGGTCATCATCAGATCGTAATGCTTGTCGAAAATTTCTTTTTTACCGCCGACCATCACCGACAAGGTACCGTCGATTGCCTTGGGCTCGCCGCCACTGACGGGAGCGTCGAGCAGATCAACCCCGATTTTTTCGAGCTCGGCGTAAACTTCCTTGCTGGCCAGTGGGGCAATCGAACTCATGTCGATCACAACCGTCCCCGGCTTGGCGCCCTCGATGATACCGTTTTTCCCCAGGACCACTTCTTTTACGTGTGGTGAATTGGGCAGCATGGTAATGATGATTTCCGTCTGTTCAGCCACCGCTTTGGGGCTTTCAGCAGAGGCGGCGCCGGCGGCTACCAATTCTTCAACCGGGACCGGGTTGTGGTCCATTACCACCAGATCATAGCCGGCCTTGAGCAGATTCTTGCTCATCGGCTTACCCATAATTCCAACTCCGATAAATCCTATTTTCATTTCCATCTCCTTTGTCTTGTCTGAATTATTTTGTTTGTGCTGTTAACGATATTCTGCAAGCCAGCCAAGTCCGGCCTCGGTGCCGGCTGCAGGAATATACTCACAGCCGATCCAGCCGTCATAGCCCGAACCATCGATAGCCTTAAACAGGTTGGTGAAATTGATTTCACCGGTGCCGGGTTCGTGCCGTCCCGGGTTGTCGGCCAGTTGAATATGACCTATGGTCTCCTTCAGCCCGTTGATCGTGCCAATCAGCTCACCTTCCATGCGCTGCATGTGATAGATATCATATTGAAACTTGATATTGGGTCGATCCACTTCGCTGATCAGATCGACCGATGCTTTCGAGCCGACCAGATGAAATCCGGGAACATCCCGACTGTTCAGTGCCTCCACCAGCAGAGTAAGGTCTTTTTTAGCGAATTCATCAGCGGCAAAGCGCAGATTTTCCACCAGGGTCATTCGGACCTTATCCGGGTCGGCATCTTGCGGAGTCAGTCCCACCAGACAATTGACCACCGGACACTGGAGCGCGCCAGCGTAGGCGAGTGCCCGGCCGACATTTTCCTGGAATTCCTGCCCTCTTCCGGGGATGCAGGCAATGCCGCGGACTCCCTCAGCCCATTCGTCCACGGGCATATTGAACAATACCTGCTGCTGGTTGTTCTGCTGCAGTAACTCCTGCAGCTGCTCGGCCGGCCAGTCGTAAGGGAACATATACTCAACAGCCGTAAAATCATTGCCGGCCGCTTTGGCGAAGCGGTCGAGAAAATCGACCTCGGTAAAGAGCATGGAAAGATTTGCACTAAATTTTGGCATGGTGACATCCTTCTTGGTTGGTGCAACCACTCTCAGAAATTGGTTGCCTTGTTATTAAAATGAACAGTAACGATGATACCGATGGAATCAGAACATCAGATGTTCTGATTTTTTTATTGCGCTTCTTGTCATTAGTCAATAAAAAAGATAGAGGAATTTGCTCGATTCTAACGATCGGGCCAACCACGCAATCTCGAATTATTCAAATAATCATTTAAATTCAAAAATATACCACTAACCAATCATTTATCCATGTCCGAACATAGTTTCGTACCAGAGAGGAAGCGTTTGGCCGATCAGGTTGCCGACCACCTTATGGCGCTGATCGGGACTGGCCGATTGAAACCGGGGGACAAACTTCCGTCGGAGCCGGAACTTATGAAACAGTTCCAGGTCGGACGAAGTTCGATCAGAGAGGCCATCGGTGCACTGTCGCTGGTGGGACTGGTCACGGTAAAACCCGGACAGGGAACTCACGTTGCCGGCTTTTCGTCCGAAAACCAGTCAAAGCCTATTGGACTTCTGGGTATAGGCAGGGAAAGGATCAACGAACTTGTCGAAGCCCGGGTCGAGCTCGAATGCGTTATCGTCCGCTTCGCCGCCGAGCGAGCAACCCCCGAAGAACTTAGTGAAATAAGAAAAGTTCACCAGCGCATGAAAGAACCCCGCAACAGCGAGGAAAAACTGATCAAACTCGACCTGGCCTTTCATATGGCCGTGGCCCGTGCCTGCCGCAACAGTGTGCTGGTCCGGTTCCTCACCGAGATGCGCCAACCCATCAGACTCTGGATGGAGCAGAAGGCCCGTTTTGACTGGGGATACGAAAAGGTCTACGAGCAGCATGACCTGATTTTGCGGGCCATCGAATCCGGTAACGGGTCCGAGGCGGAAGCGGCCCTCATCGCTCACCTTCGCTCTACCGGCGAACGGCTGGTTGAAGCACTCATGGATGAAAAGGAAGAATCATGAAAACATCGTTATTGTTCGGCAGACAGGAACTGCACCTCGACCTGCCCGAGACATTAAAAATCCACGAAATTAACAAGTACCCGATGCCCCTGCTCGAAGACGTCGATGGCTCGATCAGGAGGGCCCTTCTCGAACCATTCGGCAGCCCCCCTCTGCCCCAACTGGCCAAAGGAAAAAAATCGGCCTGCATCCTGATCTGTGACATTACCCGGCCGGTTCCCAACGGTCTGCTGCTGCCGCCCCTGCTCGACACGCTGCTGGACCAGGGGATTAACAAAGAGGATATCCTCATACTAGTGGCCACCGGCCTGCACCGCCCCAATGAGGGTGAAGAACTCAGAGAGTTGATCGGCAGCGACGAAGTCTACGGCTCGTTTAAGATCGAGAATCATTTTGCCAGGGACCGGGAGGCCCATATCGATCTGGGTATGACCTCCCAGGGTATACCCATCGGCATCGACCGCCGCTTTTACGATGCCGACTTGAGAATCGCCACCGGGCTGGTGGAGCCTCACTTCATGGCGGGCTATTCGGGAGGCCGCAAAGTGGTGGCGCCGGGAGTGGCCTACCAGGACACCATCCTGAAGTTTCACACCTCCCATATCCTCGAGCATCCCAGGGCGGTAAGTTGCGTGATGGACGGCAACCCCCTGCACGAGGCCCAGATCGAGATCATCAGAAAGATCGGCGACATTTTTGCTCTGAATGTGGCCATAGACGACAAACGTCGGCTTGGCAAAGTGAGTTTTGGCGCCATCGAAGAGAGCCATCTGGAGGCGGTTGCCTTCATGAAAAAATATGCCGAGGTCGATATAGACCGCAAATTCAAAACCATTGTCACCTCGGCGGGCGGCTACCCGCTGGACAAAACCTATTATCAGACGGTAAAGGGCATGGTCGGACCGATGGACATCCTCGAGCCAGGCGGCACCATTATCATTGCCAGCGAGTGCTCCGAGGGGATGGGCAGTCCCGAATTTGCCGCAGCCCAGCAGATGCTCTGCAAATACGGTCAAAAGGAGTTCATGAACATCCTGGATGGCCGCAGCGAAGCACTGATCGATGAATGGCAAACGGAAATGCTGCTCAAACCGCTTCGCCATGGCAGCATCAAGCTATTCACCGAAGAGCTCGGCGAAACCGATCTGGCTCAGATTTTCGTCGATCACGTCACCGACCTCCAGCAGACCATACTCGACAGTGTGGCGGAACATGACGATCCCGAGATAGCGGTTATTCCGGAAGGACCTTACGTGGTTCCACGATTTACCGGCTCCTGAGCAAAATTGGACAGCGGGACTAGCAGCTGCGGTTGCGGTTATACTTCCCCGGTTGTGGTAAGGGGGTAAAAAGTGGAGTTATGGTTCTGTACTTATTTAAAATCGTATCTATCATAAAGTTTTCCACCCGGAATAAATCATTCATTTCAAAAGAGAGGAGCCAGTTATGAGTAACTTAGTCGTTATAGGTTTTGATGATGATACAAGCGCATTTGAAATGCGTGCAGAACTCGCCAAAATGCAGAAAGAGTATTTGATCGAGATGGAAGATGTGGTCGTGGTCACCAAGGATGAAAATGACAAGGTCAAGCTGCATCAGGCCGTCAACCTGACCGCCAGCGGTGCTGTTGGCGGCAGCTTCTGGGGTATGCTCATCGGTTTTCTGTTTCTCAACCCGCTGGCCGGGGCTGCGGTCGGAGCCGGTGCCGGGGCCTTGAGCGGCAAGTTGGCCGACATCGGTATCGATGATAAATTTATGAAAGATTTGGGTGAGTCCTTTAAACCCGGCACCTCTGCCCTCTGCGTGCTGGTTCGCAAAGCCACTCCGGACAAAGTGCTCGAGGGTTTGAAACAATTCAAGGGAACGGTGATCCAGACGTCTCTGACCAAAGACAAGGAAGACGAACTCCGCCAGGTACTGGAAGGATAACAACTCGACTTGTGATTGACGGCTCATTCCCTCAGGGGATGAGCCGTCTTTATCTCTATTCTAGATTGTCAAGCACCCGGTCAGTGAACGAAACGGTGGTTTCGGTGCCACCCAGATCAGGGGTGAACACTTTCTTTTCGGTTACCCGCTCCACCGCCTCCAGCAGCGCCCTGCCGGCGTCTTTCTCTCCTAAGAAATCGAGCATCATCTGTACCGACCACAAAGTTGCTATCGGATTAGCCAGGCTCTGTCCGGCGATGTCGGGAGCCGAGCCATGCACCGGTTCAAACATCGAAGGAAAACGACGATCGACGTTGAGGTTCGCCGACGGCGCAATACCAATTCCGCCGGCTATAGCCGGCCCCAGATCGCTGAGAATATCGCCGAACAGATTGGAGCCGACCACCACGTCGAACCAGTCTGGGTGCTGCACGAAATGGGCGCAGAGGATATCGATATGATACTGGTCGCGCCGCAGCTCAGGATAATCAGCGCCGACTGCAGCAAAACGTTCATCCCAAAATGGCATGGTATAACTTATGCCGTTGGACTTGGTGGCCGAGGTCAGGTGCTTGGCCGGTCGCTGCAGGGCCAATTCACACCCGTATCTGATGATCCGGTCAACACCGGTACGGGTAAAGATCGATTCCTGCACGACACATTCCCGGTCGCTGTTTTCAAACAATCTGCCGCCGGTGTTTGAATATTCCCCCTCGGTATTTTCACGGACTACGAGGAAATTGATATCTTCAGGACCACGGTTCGCCAGCGGTGATGATATGCCCTTCAGGAGTCGTACCGGCCGGAGATTGACATACTGATCAAAACGACGTCTTATCGGCAGCAGCAGTCCCCAGAGTGAGACGTGATCGGCCACCGCCGGATCGCCCACCGCTCCAAGCAGAATAGCATCAAATGGGGCAAGCTGCTCGATGCCGTCCTCGGGCATCATCTCACCATGTTCGAGATAGTAGGTACAGGAGAAGGGAAATTCGGTGAAGGTAAGATCGAAGTTATAGAGCTTGGACAGGGATTCAAG
>JBPCUV010000095.1:0-2856 GCA_051010975.1 Desulfocapsaceae bacterium | reverse complement strand
GTTGATGCTTAATTTGAAGGGGTAAACAGCAAAGTCATAAATTTGGGGGATATCATGATCTCTGGGCTGAAAAAGATAGTTTGTCTTATTGTTTTGGTTATCTGCGCCGCTTCTGTCAGCGTGGTTTATGCCATGCAATCCGGCGACGAAATAAAAATGGCTCTTCAGGACGCCTACAACAAATATAAAAACCTGCAGGAAGGGGCTAACGCCGATTACATTCCGGCCCTGGCCGAGATCGATCCTGATCTCTTCGGTATTGCCCTGATTACCGTAGCTGGAGACGTCTACACAGTTGGTGATGTGAACACTGAGGTTTCGATTCAATCCATATCCAAGGTGTTCACCATGGCCCGCGTCATTCAGGATTCCGGTCCGGATGCAATTGCAGCGAACATGGGAGTGGATGCGACCGGTCAGGTTTTTAACTCGATCGTAGCAGTCGAGCAGTACCAGGGTAGTGAGATGAACGCCATGGTCAATCCCGGTGCAATTACGGCAACCAGCATGGTGCAGGGTGAAAACGGCGATGCCCAGTGGGCGAACATCATTAACACCTATAGTGACTTTGCCGGCAGAGATCTTGCCGTTCTCGAGGATGTCTATGAATCAGAAGCGGCCACCAATCAACGCAACCAGGCGATCGGCATGTTGATGTACGCCTATGGCCATATCAAGGAAAATCCTTTGGAGGCAACGGACATTTACACCAGGCAGTGCTCGGTGGGGGTCAATGCCAAAGACCTTGCCAATATGGCGGCAACTCTGGCCAACGGTGGGGTCAACCCGGTGACGAAAAAACCGGTGGTCGAGGCAGAGCATATTCCGGAAATCCTTGCTGTGATGGCCACCGCCGGGCTCTACGACGATTCCGGCCAGTGGCTCTACATGACAGGTCTGCCCGCCAAAAGCGGGGTGGGTGGGGGAATCCTGGCAGTTTCTCCCGGGAAATTCGGTATCGCTGTGATATCGCCGCCGCTTGATGCAGCGGGAAACAGCGTGCGAGCCCAGAAGGCGATAGCGGACATCTCCAATGTACTGGGAGGCAATCCCTATTCTTATAATCCCGAGTAATCAATAGTGGCGTGCGGTAAAAACAGCTGTAGACTCGATAATTGTGTTGTCGACAGGGTTGGCAGCAGGACTTCCTGCCTCCAACCCTTACTGACATCATCCTAAACCACAAAACCACCTGTTGATTATTTACGCCTTAAATTTCAAGCACGCATCGGAAAAATTCCTATCTTACGATAGCATCGGGGGCCGCCTGCAGCCAATAATGATGATTCTCTGGTTGCCGGTCTGCGCTTCGCAGCTTATTCTTCTTACTACCGGTCCAAAAGTACATCAAATGAGGGATATTCAATGAAACTAGTTCTCAAGATTTTTGGCTATACATTCATCGGAATCGTCGGAATAATCGTCCTGGCTTTCGTTGCACTGCAGGTCATCAGCGATGACCAGTACAAGAAATGGATCACCGGGGCGGCTGAGTCGGCTACCGGCCGTGCGCTTGAAATTGACGGGATCTTCGATGTCCAGATAGGCACGAAACTAGGTCTGGCTGCTCATGATGTCAGATTCGCCAATGCCGAGTGGGGGTCAAGAGAAGAGATGCTCACCGCTGATCGCCTGCTGGTGCAGGTTCAGCTGCTACCGCTACTCAAGGGTATGCTTGATGTGACGATGGAACTGGATGCACCAGACATCTTGTTGGAGACCGATGCGGAAGGTGCCGGTAACTGGGTGTTTGGTGCAGGCGGCCAGGGAGCGGAGACAGTGGAACCCGAACCGGAAGCGGAAAAACCGGGCGAGGAGGGTTCATTTACTCTGCCGCTGAAGCCCTACATCCGCAATTTTCAGGTGAGCGACCTGGTTTTTGTCTACAATGATGGAGTAAACGAAAAACATTTGGAAGCAGGGGTGGAATTACTCAGACTTTTCGTTGGCGGGGATCAAATCCCGCTGACTTTAAAAGCCACCTATCAGGGTGCACCCCTCGAACTTGCCGGATCCCTGGGGAATATAGAGCAGTGGCATGGAAATGAATCGACACCGTTGTCACTGAAAGGGGTCTTGAATGAGGCGGTGCTTGGTCTCGAGGGAACTGCCGGCCCGATGCTGCCGCAACCAAACGCTCGGGTTGACATTGCTCTGACAGCAGGGGATGTGTCAACTTTTGAACCTTTTGCAGGAATAGCCATCCCGGCTCTGCAGAGGTTAGATATCTCCCTGACCTTTCTCGCCGCTGATGGGCGCATGGCAACGGAAAATGTCAAACTCAACCTGGACGATCCACGACTGCTGGTGGCAGCCGAGGGGATGGTGGAAAATTTAACTGAACTTTCAGGAATCGATGTAACGGCCGAGATCAACACTGAGCAGGCTGCGGAACTGATGAAAGGCTTAGACCTGGATGTACAATATTCTCTTCCCCAGAAGGTGCGATTGAAAGCAGGGGTCAATGGCGATCTTGAACAGCTCTCGGTTCGAGACCTGGAGCTGCTGGTCAAAGATACGGGGCTTGATATCAGTTTGACCGGGGCGCTGGAAAACGTGCTTGGATCAGGAGGTGGTAACGCGGATCTCTCCGTCAATCTGGAATCGAGCTCGATCATTGGCGGATATATAGGGCAGGAACTGCCCTCCTTTGGTCCTTTCGATGCGGTGGCAAAACTATCCTCGAGCAATAAGAATCTGCAGCTTGAATCTCTGCAGATCGGATTGCAGGATCCCGCCCTGACCGCAAAAATTGATGGTTCGGCTCAAAAGATTGGAAAATCCTCTGACGACAAATTTGAAATCACGGGAATTGAAATCAACGCCGAAGCGGCTACGGGACAACTCGGGGAAATC
>JBPCUV010000094.1:0-4418 GCA_051010975.1 Desulfocapsaceae bacterium | reverse complement strand
GCTTTTGTCCATTTCTTTTTGCCAGTATAAATACAATCATTTCTCAACAGGAAACTGTGCAACCGCTGTTTCGCTTTTTGTGCCGCAATCCTCGCATCATTTCGCGCCCTGGTTAGATCACGCATCGCTTCATCTTCTGTATCAGGCACATAAATGGAGGTGAGTTCTCCAGCTCTCAGGAGCCGAGCCAAAGCTATTGCATCACGGGTATCATTTTTAATTCGGACTCCACTCTTCTTTGGAACCATGGACGGGGCCGCGACGATACAGCGAAACCCATTATCGGTGAGATGCCGATAGAGTCCAAAACCACAGGGTCCCGCTTCATAGACAAAGTGCAGTTCAGCTCCGGTAGAGACAAGCTTTCTTATTACCTTGTCGATGGCCTCTGGTGTGTTGTTGATCTTCCCATAAAGCCTCACGTCTCCATCAGGACCATCATCGGCAATCGCAATAGAAATTGTTTTTTGATGAACATCCATGCCGACAAATTTAGTGCGGTGATTCTTCCCCATAGCTTCCCTCCTTGTTGTTGGATTATTGTCACGTACTGTGACAATATATCTTAACAGGAGTGGGAATGATCCGTTATCTGTCGGACATTATGTCTGTTAAGTTCAGAATTTATCTGCCCGGTGAAAAGAGTTTTTAGCGGACCAGCCGAATCTGAAGAGATACAGGAAACATCTATAGCCACGTTCAAGACCAAAAGGACAGACATATCCACCGCACATCTTCAACTTCTGTTGGGCAGATGGCTTTTTCTAGTCAGTTCGTAGATAAACAGAAATAAGGTTATCTCTATTACCACCAAACATCTAACATTATGGTGAACGAACTAAACGCAGTCCAATATTGTCTATTATGATGTCCGATTCATGACTTAAACGGTTTGCTGATCTACAGCTTCTTGCGTTATCACCTAGCCCGCCACCCCGTATTACTCGTTCTCTACCATCGGGTGGGCCACTAGGATCAGTCACAGACCCTTGCGGATAAGAACTATACCAATCATTACACCACTCCCATACACTTCCGTGCATATCATAGATGCCCCATGAATTTGGCACCTTTTGGGCGACAGGATGGTGTGGATAGCTTTTCGAATTACCGCAATACCATCCAATTTCACTCAATGTTGGATCACCACAAGCTGCGTCGGTTATTTCTCCATTCGCAAAAGCCGTTATACTTCCAGCTCTAGCCGCATACTCCCATTCCGCTTCGGTTGGAAGTCTGTAATAATCAACTCCTTCCAGTTTGTTCAGTTGACGAATGAATGCTTGAGCGTCCTCCCAGGATAAGCGCTCCACAGGACACTCCTCACTGCACGTTCTAATAAAGCGTGGTAATGCTTCCATTACAGTTTTCCATTGCTTTTGCGTAACCTCCGTCGTTTGCAAGTAATAGCCATTTGATAAAGTGACCTTATGCTGCTCTTCATCAATAGTCCTACCTACCTCATCTGGAGGGCTTCCTCTTAGGTAAGAACCTGGGGGGATATACACAAAGTGCATTCCGACACTATTGGAAATAGTTTTTCCTCTATTACTGTCCTCAGATCCCTCCATTAAAGAGGTTGATTGATGATCTTCTAGTTCACCACTCTGCCCGCCATACCCGGCAGTTCCTGGACCACATCCTGTAACTGCTCCCAAGAAGAAAGCGAGTAGAAGTGTAACCAATGTCACCAACAAGACTGATTTGATAGATTTTGTCTGTTTGACCATAATTTTTACCCTCCTAGATTTGTGCGACAGGACGTCGCTTAGAGATACTGTCGTGAGACGTGAGGTTGATGGTCAGGATAAAACTATAGCCACACTTCCTGGCAAATAAATGGAACGTTGTGGTGGTGTAATTCAGTTGACAGTTCCAATGGCAGTCTGAGGTTCTGTCCTGATGTTAAATTTGTAAATTCTTCCTGTGAAGGTGCGAGCCAACGAATAGGACTCCAAATTCACCTTGCTCTGACCAATGTTGAGCCGACGGTGCTATTGCCGGGAAGTGGGTTCACAGGAATAGTCTTTGTTGATGTAAGTGATTGAAAAGTTAAGGTTTCCAATTGAAACCATAAGTAAACCTTGCCCAAACTGAAAAGGCAGAGTCAATAACGACTCTGCCTTCTATATTTAGATTTCACTGTTGATTTCAATCAAGGCGTATACCAGATTGGTGAGGTGTATGCGCGCTCCTGATGTGACCTGGGAACGCTGTCTGGCATCTCATTGCCAAAAAACTGCATATCATAGGCCTGCCAGGTTGGCGTGGGTATCTCCAGGACACGGGCATAATAGACAGCCGGTTGGGCGGGATCAAATTCCGGATCGGTCCATACCGCCCGTAGTTCGGCATCCCCGATATTGTTGAGGTAACTTGCCTCTTTCTCGTCTACCGTGCTTCCTACCGGTGTTTCAGACCGGCCGTTTGCGCCGATTGTGCGTCCATCAGAAACAGCAACATCGTATACACGCTCCAGCCGTTCTCCACTGCCATTCACCCACCCTTTGACAATCTGGATACGATCCAGGTTGGCGCCCCAGGTATCTTTCAGGGCACCGACCATGAAGACCGGGGCTTTAGTGCCGTCCGGCACGGCCGGGAGGTCACCTCCCATTGGAACGCCTTTTCGGTAGCCAATGGCAACGGCATCGGGTCGATGGACCTCTTCCGCCTGGTAGTCCCAGCCGCCGAAAAATCGAACCACGATTCGAGTTCCCGTGGTCGCGTAGGTCTCTTTTTTCTGCATACCCTCGAAAATTCCTGCACGACTATTCTCTCGTGCCCAGACCGCGGCCAGTCCGGAAGAAATGGTTTCATATTCGAAAGTGGAAAGTGAATCGTTGCCACTGAGCGATTTGATCACATAGTGCTCCCAACGATCAGGGGATGGTTCCGCCGTGGGCATTTTCCCCCAGAAGTTCTCGTCCCTGGTCGCAGCCATCGAGGTGTGCGCATCGGTGCTTCCTACCATACCAAATTTGAACGGGTTGGTTCCCAGTTTCATTTCCTGCTGCAAACCGATCTGCAAAGCGCTTCGTGCATATTCGTAGGGCAGCATAGATTCTTCCTTTGGCTTAAACCCGGCGATGTCGCCCTTATCCCAGGTACCGTAGTCGGCGAACTCGTCATCGGGTGAAAGCAGTGGATGCGCTTCACCATCGCCCTTTATCTGGGTGACCTCGTAAAGCGGCTCCCAGCGCATTCGGGTTTCGGCGTAAGCCTGGTCAATGGGCTCACCATTGAGCCTTTCGATGGCGAACATCAGCCCATTGGACAAGTTGCCGTTGTGCGGAATTGCCAGGACCCTGCCGCCCGTTTCACGTTCATAATTGGCCATGAATTCCCACAAATCTTCAGGATCATAGGAGTCGAACGTGGAGAACGGAAGGATTTGTCCAGCCTTGTCCGAACCATCTTTGAAAATCACTACGCGGTGCAGGTTGCTTGGTTTCTCCTGGGTGTTTATGGAAGTCCATTCGTAACCGATCAGTGCGGTGAAATTTCCCGGATCGTTGTATTCCTCTGCCGTTGTGATCTGCCGATCCCAGACGGTGCGTGTCATATCCTGGCTATTTATGAGGTCGGTGTTTTTTGAAATACCCTCCTGCGCCCAGAGCAAGAATGCCTCATAACCTTTACCGGCCTTGACCAGGTCGTTGAATTTCTTTCCATACTCCGTGGCCAGAAGATCAGGGTTTGATTCCTTGATCATTGGAGCGAGCCCAAGGTTTGCGGCATGGTCAGAGACCACTAAGAAATCGAGTGGACGTATCAGTCGGGCCCGCTGCCCCGTACTGGTAATCACCTCTTCACCCAGGGCGAATCGATAGGCCTGTTCAGGACCTAGTTTGTTTCCTATCATGCCCGCATCTGTCGAATAGGATGTGTGGAGATGTGTATCTCCCCAGTAGACTCCTTCCGCGAGATTTGAGTCGGTGGCCGTTCGCTCCACATAGGGTGAATAGATTTTGGGTGGTGTGAGCGCAGAATCAGGGCTGATGTCCATCCCTGAGGCCGCACCGGCACAAAGAAGCGGTGCAGATAATGCAGCTAAGAGTTTCATTGAGAATTTCTCCGGAAATGTCTTCATCAGATTCCCCCTGTGAGTGTTACGGCTTCTAATTGAAATACTGTCGGTCGGAACAACCAGACCCTTCATTGAGGTACTTACGAGTGCAAGATCAGTGGTTCGAACTGCGTGGATTGATTTCGCTGGCCTCAGTCAGGGCCATCAACTGAGTCCGTTAAACTACAATGTTAAGCATATAGTATTGGGATTCAAATAAATTGAGTTTTGAAACGAAGATGTGCGATGGTTATCTCTAATATTTAGGTAGTAGGGGGAGACGAAGGTTATTCCTGACGGTTGGAGAATTTGTGGGGACCGATTGAAAACAAGTGGGGCGGGGAGGGTA
>JBPCUV010000093.1:0-5310 GCA_051010975.1 Desulfocapsaceae bacterium | reverse complement strand
TTGTAGATTTTGCCAAAACCACCCAGGCCTACCTTGAAAAGGTAAAAGAACGATGTCCGGATTGTAAACGGCTGCTTGAATCTCAGGAAGAACTGAAAAAAGATTTTGCAGACTGGCGTGCAGCAAGAGCAGGTGTAACTCCCTGGCCGATGGAGGATGTTATCCAGGGAAAACTGCACGAATAATGTAACGAAAGTTTCTGTTGAACTTAACCTGAGGGGGGCTTTTCGAAGCCCTCCTCAGGTTGCCGTATTTCTCACCTGAACCGGTGTTTCAGCAGCGCAGTGACAGGAGGTTGGCCATGGGGTCACTGACAAAATTTATCGATCTTATTGTAGAAAAGCAGGCCGAATTCTTCTCGTTGTCGATGGTGATTCTGGTCCTTCTAGTGTGCTATGAGGTGGTCATGCGCTATTTCTTCAATGCACCGACCATATGGGGACTGGAGTTTACGACTTTTATCTTCGGGGTTCATTTTGTCATGGGGTTCGGCTACACCGAATTATATAAAGGCCATGTCAGAGTCGATATCTTTAGCTCCAGACTGCCCCAAAAAGTGCAGGATCTGATTCATATCGTTCTGACAACCTGCATCACCCTTCCTTTAGTCGCCTTGCTGGGAATATGGGCCTGGGATAACGCGATCACCTCCACGAAAATGGCCGAAAAGCTTTCCTCCGCCTGGGCTCCGCCTATCTGGCCGGTCAAGCTGTTGATGGCCATGGGCTTTACCTTTCTTTTCCTTCAGGTACTGTCGAACCTGATTAAACGTATCGCAACTTTCGGGCACAAGCCCATTTCATCTTAAAGGGCTGCCATGAGTATTGAATTATTGACACTGGCGATGTTCATTACCCTGATCGCTCTGATCGTGATGGGGCTGCCCCTGGCCTATTCGCTGGCCGGGACGGCGGTCATTTTCGGGTTGATCGAAAATGGCTTCAACCTCGATGGATTGTTCGGGTTTTATATCAACAATGCTTGGGGAACCATGAACAATTTCGTTCTGGTTGCGGTTCCTCTGTTTATTCTCATGGCCCAGCTGCTGGACAGAGCCAAGATATCCGATGCCCTGTTCGAGGCGCTTTATGTCGTTATGGGCGGCATCAAGGGCGGCCTCGGCCTGGCGGTCATCTTCGTCTGTGTGATCCTGGCCGCTACCACCGGCATCGTTGGGGCCTCAGTAGTCAGCATGGCGCTGCTTGCCGGTCCCAAGCTGATCGAAAAGGGCTACAACAAGCAGCTGGCAGCCGGTTTGATCTGCTCAGGGGGAACACTCGGCATCCTCATACCCCCGAGTATCATGCTCGTTGTCTACGGCGGGTTGACCGGCCTCAAGGAAACCTCCGTCGGCGCCCTGTTTGCCGCTGCGATTCTGCCCGGTTTACTGCTGGCTTTTCTCTACATGGCCTATGTCTTCATTCTCTGCCAGGTAAAACCATCTTATGGCCCCCCGATCAGCAAGGAAGAGGCCTCCAGTTACAGCGGTCGGCAGAAGTTGTGGATGGTACTAAAATCGATGATACCGCCGCTGGTGCTCATTTTTGCAGTTCTTGGCACCATTCTCGGAGGTGTTGCCACGCCCTCTGAAGCCGCTGGTGTTGGGGTTTTTGGGGCGGCCGTCCTAGCCATAGCTTCTGGGAATTTCAGTTGGAATGTGGTTTTTGAAGCTTGTAAGGCAACGCTCAAAACCACCTCCATGGTCATGATTCTTGTTTTGTTCGGCAATCTTTTCAGTGCTTCGTTTCTTTTTATGGGTGGAGGCGATGTGATTACGGATCTGCTCATAGGAGGCAATATGCCTCCGGCCATGGTGTTGTTCATCATGCTTCTCGCAATTTTCCTGCTCGGCATGTTCATCGACTGGGTTGCCATTCTTCTGGTCTGTCTGCCTGTCTACATGCCGATTTGCCTGGAGCTGGGCTTCAACCCGCTCTGGTTTTCGATGCTTATCTGCATAGTCCTGCAGACTTCATTTCTTACGCCACCCTTTGGTTACGCACTTTTTTATTTTGCCGGTGCAGTCCCTGCTGGTCAGTACCGGATGATGGAGATATACAAAGGCGTCTTGCCATTTATTATTCTGCAGGCCATCGGCGTTATCATCTGTATTGTCTTCCCGTCAATTATCACCTATCTGCCGGGTGTTGTTTATCAGTGATATAAACGAGAAATGATTTCTTCTAGATACCCTTTTGTCTATGGAGAATGATCATGAACAGAAATAAAGTTATTACCGTTGAAGAGGCCATAAATCAGATTCAGGATGACTGGACTATCGGCGTTGAGGGCTTCGTTGGGGCCGGAACGCCTGACGACCTGTGCGTGGCCCTGGGCAAGCGCTTTCTGGAGCAGAAAAATCCCCAGAACCTGACTTTGATACATTCCTCAGGACCCGGCGATGCGGCAACCCGAGGCGCCAACCGAATTGCCCATGCGGGCATGTACAAACGCGTCATCTCCGGTCATTACGGCCTGGTGCCGGAAATCGGCAAACTGGCCCTGGCCAACGATTTTGAAGCCTATAACCTTCCCCAAGGTATTCTCACCAATTTCTATCGGGCGGTCGCCGGCAACCGTCCGGGCGTGCTGACGAAAGTCGGACTTGGAACGTTTGCCGACCCCCGGGTGTCAGGGGGTAAAATAAATGAAAAGGCGGTCGAGGACATCGTAGAGATAGTTGAGCTTGGAGGAGAAGAGTGGCTTTTCATGAAATCCTTCCCGGTCGACTGCGTGTTAATCCGCGGCACCACTGCTGATACCCGGGGCAACATAACCATGGAACGGGAGATCCTCACCGTGGACTCGCTGGCCATGGCCATGGCTGCCAGAAACTCGGGCGGAACGGTCATAGTCCAGGTGGAGCGCATCGCCAACCCGGATTCCATCTGTTCACGCGATGTCATCATTCCCGGCATCATGGTTGACCATGTCGTGGTCGGCGCCCCCGAACACCATATGCAGACTTTCGGTACACAATACAAACCTGAACTTTCAGGTGAATTGCGGGTCCCGCTTGGCCATATCGAGACTCTCGCCCTGGATGAGCGCAAAGTGTTAGGCCGGCGAGCCAGTTTCGAGCTCCGCCCCTATGACGTCATCAATCTGGGCATTGGCTATCCTGAGGCCGTATCCACAATTGCCAATGAGGAAAAAATTCTTGATTATCTGACCATGACGGTCGAGCCGGGCATCATCGGCGGCATGCCGCTCGGTGGCCTTGATTTTGGTGCGGCGGTGAACGGCGAAGCGGTGATCAGCATGCCCGACCAGTTTGATTTTTATGACGGCGGCGGTCTTGATTTGACCTGTCTGGGATTTGCCCAATGCGACAGCAGCGGCAACGTTAATGCCAGCAAATTTGGCCCCCGCATAGCCGGATGCGGCGGGTTTATCAATATCAGTCAAAACACCAGACGCGTTCTTTTTCTAGGAACATTCACCACGGCAGGTCTCAACATAGCGATAGAGGACGGTAAAGTCCACATCCTCCAGGAAGGCAAAATACGCAAATTCGTGGAAGCAAGTGACCAGATCACCTTCTGCGCACAATTTTCCGACTCGGAAACACAGGAGGTTCTCTATATCACCGATCGCTGTGTATTCAGATTAATCGAAGGAGAGTTGGAGCTAATTGAAGTCGCACCGGGAATAGATATAGAACATGATATACTTGCCAACATGGACTTTACACCGGTGATAAGAAATGTCACTGAAATGGACCCCCGTATTTTTAGCGAGCAGCCCATGGGGATTCGCGAGCAATTTATGCTGAAGGAATTGAGAACGCGGGTAACGTACCGCAGTGACAGCAACACCTTGAATGTGGATTTCAGCAGCCTCGAGCTGGAAACCCTTGAAGATGTCGACAACATAAAAAGAGTCGTTGAAGAAGTGTGTAAAGGGGTTGGCAGGAAAGTGAACGCCATCGTCAATTACAACGGTTTTCGTCTGGATGACAATATCTTCGATGCCTATATGGAAATGGGACAATTTATCATCAGCACCTATTATCATCGTGTCGCACGGCATAATACCAACGAGAAGACACGCAGCAAGTTCGACAATGAGTACCGGCGCCGGCAATTGGCCGCAAACATCTTCGCTTCAAGAGAAGAAGCCCTGGATTATTTAACCCAAGCATAGAAATATCCAATATAATCGGCAACGAATATACCGACATCAGATACGCAAATCCCACCTCTTATTTGCCAGAAAAATGTTTGAAGAAGGGTATGGATTGTCGACCAGACAATATGGAGATGTTTTGGGGAAATCTCAAATTCGGTAGGATAGTATCCTCAGAATGCTATTCATGATATGTCTGATTATCTGAGAATTGGGGAAAGTTGACCAAATAAGAGGTTTCGCCAGGCGGGTTCAATAAACTGGATATTTAATCGGTGGTCTTCCGTTCCGGATAAAGCAAACAACTGAACATCTTTTTCTGCGCGGTACTAAACAATTTCAGCATTGGATTTCCCCTTTTATTAAGTGTAAGTAATATGCATATGTCGTCATGCTTCCATAATGACTTACAGAATGGCCGGAAATCCAGTTGGCAGTCAGGGCTTAAGCGAAGTTTTTCTAGATAGATATCCACAAAAACATGACTGAGCAGACAGAAAAGAAGTGTCCCAAATGTGGCCAGCAATTGCGTTTCCCTAAAAATGTAGGCGGGATGCTGATGGCTTGTCCTTCATGTGGCGAAAAGTTCCACTCCGATTTCAAACTCGGTGGGGCCAGATCAAGTAATGCGCAACGAGGGCTGTTCATGACCATTTTCGAGCTGCCGACTAAAATCATGAGTCGCATAAGCCGATTTATTTTTCCTAAATAGATAGCTGATTTTGGACAAAACAGAACTCTTACTGACAGATAACAACAGACGATGATTAGCTATTGGTTAGCTTAACGAACATAACGGTTACAACCCATCACTGACTTTTATCACGAGTCTTCCGAAATTTTGGCCTTCCAGCATGTCGATGACTACTTCCGGCGCACTATCTAGGCCGTCAACCACCTGTTCACGATAGTGTATTTTTTTGGTTCCCAGCAGGCCATAAAACCATCATGGATAATTGGTAAGCTTCGGCAACCTTGAAAAAGTTTCTGATATTGAGGATCGCAAGGAGTTATTTTCACAAACAACAATACGTGTAGTGTTTTTAAGGTTTTCATTTGCAGAGAAAAATTTCGGTGCTGCTTCGGGGACCAGTAGTGCTGCGGCAGAGACGATATTCTTGGCGGAAAAGAGCTTCTTTCATCAAGAAAAATTCTGCCATGAAGCAACATGTAGCAATCAGA
>JBPCUV010000092.1:0-10892 GCA_051010975.1 Desulfocapsaceae bacterium | reverse complement strand
CTGGTAGAGGCGATGCAGATTCACAACTACGGGCTTCAGTACTGGCTCTATGCACTGGTGGTTCATCGATTCCTGCACAATTGGTTAGAGAACTATAGCTACGGGGAGCATTTTGGCGGAGTGATGTATCTGTTCCTCAGGGGCATGCAACCCACGCAGCCGGGAAGCGGTGTCTTTTTTGACAGACCTCTGGAAACGACACTGATGGCGCTCGACCACTACTTCAGGTCTGACCGCGGAGGTGATCATGGCTGACGTGTTCAAAGACACTGCAAGCCAGCCTATCCAACGGTTCATGGCAGCTGCCCTGCAACGTCATAGCGGCCTTGATGGAGAGGAGGCTGAGCTGTTTCAGAGAACAGTCGTGGATTTGACTGAAGCACTGCAACAGGGACATATCTGTATCACCCTCAATGAGGAACAGCGACAGGTAATAAGCCGCAGTGCAGTGGTCGATGAAGCCAAACGGGCACCCCTCGTACTCTCTGGCAAGCGTCTCTATTTCGGGCGTTATTATGGCTATGAATCAGAGTTGAGCGAGTCTCTGAAGAGGCTGGCGGCTGAGACCGATGAATTGACAGGTAGCCAGGTGGCGGTAGAGGCCAGTTCCGCAGTGATCATGGAAGATCCGTATCAGCAGAGAGCAGTTACCATTGCCCTAAATAAAAGATTCTGCATAATCAGCGGAGGACCAGGCACTGGCAAAACCACTCTGATCGTCTCAATTATCTCGCAGCTTTTGGCCCGTTTTGGCCCGGACCTGCGCATAGCCCTGACTGCTCCTACTGGCAAAGCCGCCATGCGTATGCAGGAATCCATCAAAATACAGCTTATCGAGGCAGGGCTTGAGTCGTCGTTGGCGGCCCAGTTCCCGAACCAGGCAATGACTCTGCATCGTCTGCTAGGACTCGGCAGGCGATCAGGCAGGTCGAACGATCAGAGGGATGAAACACTGAATTATGATGTGGTGGTGGTCGATGAGGCTTCGATGGTCGATTTGGCAATGATGTGGCGCTTGGTCAAGGCCTTGAAGAGAGGTGCCAGGCTTGTTCTGCTTGGTGACAGGGATCAGCTTGCCTCGGTCGAATCCGGCGCCGTGCTGGCAGACTGTATCGACAGTTTGCCGGAGAACGTGGCCGAGCTGAAAAAGAGTTATCGTTTCAACCGAGAGATCGCTTGTTTTGCCGAGGCGGTAAAATCAGGTCAGGCTGGTGACGCCTGGTCGCTTGGATCAGCGGATACCAAATCGACGGTTTCGCTGGTTTCTACCTCATGGCTTGATATATGCGTCGACGGTTATCGAGACTTTATGCGCATGGCTGCGAAGGCAACTGATCCGGCAGCTTATCCAACGGTGTTTGAACAGTTTGATCGATTCAGGGTGCTCTGTGCACTGAGAAAAGGAGTGTTTGGCGTCGAGGAAATAAACCGCAGAATCGACAGATCCCTCAAAAGAACTCGGCCGTCAAACGTTGCCGATCAATGGTATCCGGGAAGTCCAGTGATTATCACCAGAAATGATTATAACCTCGGACTCTATAATGGCGACATCGGCATCTGCCTGCCGGACCCCGAGGCGGGCGGCGGTTTGCGAATCTGGTTCGTGGCAGCCGATGGCAGCTTGAAAAAACATCTACCGGCTCAGCTTCCACATCATGATCCGGCCTGGGCGTTGACAATCCATAAATCCCAGGGGTCGGAATTTGAGGAGGTGGTGGTTGTGCTGCCGGAAGTCGATAATCAGGTTCTTTGCAGGGAGCTACTCTATACAGCGATCACCAGGGCTAGAGAAAAGATATGGCTGGTTGCAAACGAGCAGATCTTTAGAGCTGCGGTGCAGAGAAAAACCATGCGTTACAGCGGTCTGGCCGATTGCCTGGTTTGAAAAGTTTCAACCGCTTCCGTTTTCCGACCAGAGCCAGGCCTCTTCGATCTGTTTCCTGAACAGCCCGATCATATTGTTTCTGACCGTCTGATGGTTGAGAAAATATATTTCCTGGGGAAACAGGAGTTCGGCGACGCCTGAGTCAAATATCCTTTTGACCTCATATTCGTCGTGGGCAACATCACGCTGATACATGTAGTTTACCCAGGACTGGTTGGTGTGAATGATGAATTCGACCCGCATTCCGCCAAGCCGGGCAAAAAATTTCAGCATCGGTGTTTTGGCACTGGATCCCTTCGAGGTGCCCTTGTGAATTCCACCAGTGAGGGTATCCGAGATATCTTCGAGAATCATGAAGGAGTCGGCCTTGCTGGCACTCTGAGTGAGGTGGTTCTGAAAGATTTTTACATCGGCCTCGGAGTTGAGTACGGCCATTAGGCCAAGCTCATCATCCACTGCCACAGCGGGATTTTTCTCGTTTTTCCTCAGTAGCTTGAGGACCTTGGCTTCGGGCGGCTTTTTTCTTATCGATACATAGATTGGCAGTTCACGATTTCCGGCTTGAAAGCGTCGTCGCTTCAGCAGGGTGAGTTTCATTCCTTTGCCCAGGGCGATTGCGGGGGCCTCTTCCTTCTTAATTACCCGGACATCAGAGCAGCTGAAATCTTCGCCGTCGTGGCGGGATAGGAGATAGACGATGTCGTGTTCACCTATTTTCAAGTTGGTGCTCCACACATAGTCGTTCATAAAGGCCAGGAATTGAGCGAACTTATCCTCTATCCGGGTTTCTCGCTCACGCTGATCAATGCTGCCGGCCAGACTCATCAATGAGAGTTTACGGTGTGCTTCAAAGCGAGCCTTCTTGTGATAGCGGTTGTCGAAGGTCATCAGCAGAAGATCCACCGGGTCGGTGGCTATTTCCACTTCGTTGGTGATGTTGAGATGTGAGGCATAGGGGGCAAAAAGTTTGTTCTGCAGCGACTTGATCACACTGTCGGCGGTGCGGGCGTATTCACTCACCCTGAAACCGATTTCCTGCTCGGTGCCACTGATTCCGAACATATTGCCGAGCATTATGCAGGCCCGGCGGCTGCATCTCTGCCTGGCTTCGTTATTGGCCAGCAGATGGCTGACCTCCCGGAAGCTGCTGATGTCGAGAAACTCAAACACCTGTCTCCTCAGGGCCCGGTATTTGGTGACGTTTAGTTCGCTGAGCTTGAGATTTCTCACCCAGAAACGGCTTTGGGGACTGAAGCGTCTATCGAGATCGACCAGGTCGCGGGCCGCCAGCGGGCCACGCTGGTTGAGCGAAGTGAAAACTGATTTTTCGTTGAGTAACGACATCTTTTTATTTGGGGTGCACAATTTCTTGACCGATCTGTTATACATGAAGCGGCAGAAACTTGCACGCCAAAGGATCTATCAACCGGCAAAGCGCTTGAGATTTATTCGGCCATCTGCTATTGAAAATCAGATGTTTAAATCAGAAAAATCCCCATCTGCCGATAGTTGATTTTTCACTGTCAATGATGGAAAACCGATCTAAGGAGTAATCATCCATGTTTCGCAATTTTGCCATTGTACCACGTATCATCTTCGGACGAGGCAGTTTTAACCAGTTGGACGATATTTTGCAGGAGAAAAGAACCACTGGCGGATTCATGGTTTTCATCCTCGATGATGTCTTCAAGGCGAAGCCCCTCGAAGGGCGTTTGCCGATGCGGGAAAATGACAAACTCGTCCATGTCAACGTCGACAATGAACCCAAGACTGGTTATATCGATGCCCTGGTCGAGCAGATAAATGGATTCTCAGGTGGTTCCCCGGACGGTATCATAGGCATCGGCGGCGGTTCAACCCTCGATATTGCCAAGGCGGTTTCTCTATTGCTGACCAATCCCGGTTCGTCGGCCGATTACCAGGGTTGGGACCTGATTGAGGTCCCCGGGATATACAAGGTTGGAATCCCAACGCTGTCCGGTACCGGAGCCGAGATTTCCAGAACCACAATCTTAACCGGACCCGAAAAAAAATTAGGTATTAACTCTGACTACACCCTCTATGATCAGATAATGCTGGATCCAGATTTGGTCTCTGGTGTTCCTAAAGACCAGTGGTTTTATACCGGCATGGATTGCTATATTCACGATGTCGAATCACTGGCCGGTACCTTTATCAATCAGTTCAGCAGGGCTTATGGTGAAAAATCGCTGGAGATGTGCCGCCAGGTCTTTCTGGAGGAACACGACGATGCGGCCGACAAACTGATGATGGCCTCTTATTTCGGTGGAATGTCGATTGCCTACTCGCAGGTGGGTGCCTGCCATGCCCTTTCCTACGGGTTGTCGTTCATTCTCGACGTGCATCACGGCATTGGCTGCTGCATTGCCTTCGATCAGCTGGAGGAGTTCTATCCTGAGGGAGTGGCCGAGTTCAAACAGATGATGGAACGTCATCAGATCTCCCTGCCGAAGAATATAACCGCCTCACTCAGTGACGATGAGATGGAAAGGATGATCGGCGTCGCCCTTGCTCTTGAACCACTCTGGGAAAACTGTCTGGGCAGCAACTGGCGGGAACTGATGACGCCCGAGAGGGCTCGTAAGCTCTACGAAAGGATGTAGTAAATGAAGACGGTCGGCCTTATCGGGGGAATGAGCTGGGAGTCAACCGCTGCCTACTACCGCTTGATCAACCAGGGTATACGCCAACGCTGCGGCGGACTTCATTCGGCAAAGATGCTTCTTTACAGCGTTGATTTTTCTGAAATCGAAGAACTCCAGTCGAGCGGCCGCTGGCATGAAGCCGGGGTAATGCTGGCGGAGGCGGCCATCAGGTTAGAGCAGGGTGGCGCGGAGTTACTGCTGATCTGCACCAATACCATGCACAAAGTCGCCGACCAGGTCACCGCCGCCATTTCCATACCCTTGATCCATATAGCTGAAGCGACTGGTGAGCGAATAGTCGGTGACGGGATCGAGGCGGTCGGGCTGCTGGGAACGCGCTTTACAATGGAAGAGAATTTTTACCGCCGTGTCCTCGAAGACAGTTACGGGCTTCAGGTGGAGATCCCTTCAGAGGAGGATAGGCGGCTGGTCGATCGGGTGATTTTCAATGAACTGTGCCAAGGCGTAATTGCAGAGGGTTCAAAACAGGAGTATCTGCGTATCGCTGACACCCTGGTCGCTCAGGGGTGCGGGGCAATAATTCTTGGCTGTACCGAAATAGCTTTGCTCCTGAATCCCCAGGATATCAACCTTCAAGTCTATGATACAACAGAAATTCATGCACAGCAGGCGGTGGTAATGATGCTTGAACAATAGCAGAGCTGTTTTATGGTTTAGCTGTTGTTTTAAAAAAGCTGTTGCCTAAAAGTATTAAGTCAGGGAGAGAACTTATGATGCGGGAATCTTTTAGCACTAAGGTTTTGACAATTCTGTGCGGTGTTTTGCTATTGTTTCCAACGCTGGTCAATGCGGCCGACGACATTAGCGGATGGGAAGAGGATTCAGAATACAACGAGCTATATAATCCCAAAGAACGTGATTCGATCAAAGGAGATATCCTCAAGTTTATCACCGTCACCCCGATCAAGGGAATGGCTCCAGGTACCGCATTTATCCTGGATGAAGGCGGTGGTGACAAAGTGGTTGTCCACGTCTGTCCAGAATCCTATGCTTCGGGACGGGAGACGGGTCTGCGCCGGGGAGACTGGGTAAAGGTTAAGGGAGTGTGGGCCGATATCGGTGACGAATCGATCTTTATTGCAGCCAAGATCCGCAAAGACAACGAGTACGCCTTCAAAGTCCGGCTCACCAGTGATGGTACTCCTTTCTGGACGTTGTCGCCGGAGCGGCTTGCCGAGGAAATAGCCGCCGTGGAATAATCGATTCCAGGCAGCCTCTTAAACCTGCTCTTCCCTTATCGCCGGTCGGCGAGCTAGGTGCTGAAGACATTTCGCTCGAAATCCAGGGTGGCGAAATAATCTTCATTGGTCTCCGCTCGCCTGATCAGCTCAACACTGCCTTCTTCTCTGAGCAACAGTTCCTGGGGCCGCAATTTACCATTATAATTGAAACCCATAGCCTGTCCATGGGCGCCGGTATCGTGGATGATCAGCAGGTCACCGTCATCTATCACCGGCAGTTCCCGTTGGACGGCAAATTTGTCGTTGTTTTCGCATAACGAACCGACTACATCGACCGTCTCAGATCCGTTTCTCCCATTTTTTCCCAGTATTTCGATATGGTGATAGGCGTTATACATTGCTGGTCGCATCAGGGCTGACATGCAGGCGTCAACTCCGATATAGGTACGATAAATGTCCTTGCGGTTGATGGCCGAAACCACCAAGGCGCCGTGTGGTCCGGTAATATAACGGCCGCTTTCCATTGTGAGAGCCGGCATGTAGCCGTGTCTTTGTTCGAAATCCTGGAACAGTCCGGTGATATCGGCCGCCATAGCTTCAAGATTCAGCGGCTCGTCATCCGGCAGGTAGGGAATTCCCAACCCTCCACCGATGTTAATAAAGTCGAAGCTGAGGCCGAGTTCCAGCTGGATTTGTTCAGCGACGTCAAGAAGCATCTTGGCCGTGGCGACCATGTATGTATAATTCAATTCGTTGGAGGCCAGCATGGTGTGAAGGCCGAATTTTCTGGCTCCACGCGAGCGTGCTTTGGCATAAGCTTCGACGATCTGATTCTTGGCAACACCATACTTTGCCTCGAGAGGGGTGCCGATGATGTTGTTTCCTTCCCTTTCTGCTCCCGGGTTATATCGGAAGCAGATTGTTTCAGGCATGTGCGGAACTTTGTCGATCAAATTTATGTCGTCGAGGTTCAGGATGCAGCCGCCGTCAGCTTCAGCGACCGAAAATTCTTCCTGACTGGTGTTGTTGGAAGTGAACATCAAGTCCTCAGGCCCGGCACCAATCTGCCTGCTGAGGATCAGTTCGGTGATCGAACTGCAGTCGAAACCGAAACCGAGATCAGCCATAATTTTCAAGATGGCAGGGTTGGGCAATGCTTTTACCGCATAATATTCTCTGAAACTTTTTACTTTCGAAAAGGCCTTGTTCAGTTCATTGCAGGTGTTCTTGATACCCACTTCATCATAGATATGAAAAGGCGTGCTGAAATGCTCTTTTAATTTGGGCAGTAGTGGATAAAGACGATTTTTATAAGAATCTGAGAGGGGCATGGGGACTCCTTGTGATCAATCGAGGGGAATTTGTGCTGTTTCTTTATGAGTTGACAGAACCACGAAAGTTCTGGTGGTTCGAATTCCGTTGATAGTTGTAGCTAGTTCCTGCAGCAGGACAGAGAGCTGCTCGGTGTCAGCTGTTCTGGTCTTGACCAGAAAACAGTCTTCGCCGGCGATAAAGTGAACTTCCAGAATTTCCGTCCTGGCAGTGAGGAGGTCGGCGGCTTGCTGATGGTCACTTTCCGGCGCTACATGGATCTGAATAAACGAAACCTGCGAGCATCCGAAACGTTCCGGGTTAAGACGTACTTCGTAGCCGTCTATGACTCCCTGTTTCTCCATTTTTCTGATTCGTTCAAGCACGGCGGATGGCGCCAGGTTGATCAACCGGGAGACTTCGACATTGGGAATGCGGGCTTTCTCTTGCAGGATCCGAAGTATCTTTAAATTAGTCTTATCCATTGAGCTCATTCGGTTCTTTATTTTGCTTTGTATAGAGAACAATATTCTCTGATAATGGATAAGTCAAGAATTAATAAACGAATTGGGGCCAGTTGTCATAATTGGCCTCCGGGCTATACATAATCAGGATCGTTTAGTGGCTCGCTGGAGGAAGATAACTATGGATTCGTATCGGAGCAAGACTGATAGGTTCAGAAGGTGAGCCACGGCAACATGCCGCCCATTTTAGATCTAGAAAGATAGTACTTTCCAGCTGGGACGACAGGGAACGATGATGAAAGGACTTTATTTCTTCTTGGCAGGCATCGCGTCGGTAATCGAGCCGTCGACAATTTCAGCTGCAAAGGCGAATGTTTCTGCCAGAGTGGGATGGGCATGAATGGTCTTGGAAATGTCTTCAGCATCGGCTCCCATTTCCAGGGCAAGAACCGCTTCATGGATTAGTTCTCCGGCGCTGGCCCCGCAGATTCCTGCTCCGATGATCCTTCCTGTTTGTTTGTCGAACAATACCTTGCTGGCACCCACCGCAGTGCCGGAGGTGAGGGCTCGGCCGCTAGCTCCCCAGGCAAATTTACCTTTTTCAAACGCTATTTTTTGGGCCTTGGCTTCTTTTTCGGTAATCCCCATCCAGGCAACCTCCGGGTTGGTATAGGCGACAGAGGGGATGGTAAGCGGGGTAAAGGCCGACTTGTGTCCGGCGATGACTTCTGCCGCCACTTTGGCCTGGTGTGTTGCTTTATGGGCAAGCATCGGATCCCCTACTACGTCACCTATGGCGAACACATGGTCAACAGTGGTGCGCTGCTGGTTATCGATGGAAATAAATCCTCGTTCGTCGGCAGTTAGTCCCAAGTTCTCAAGACCGATGGATTCACTGTTCGGGCGGCGGCCGACAGCTACAAGCACGGCGTCGAACTCTTCACTACCGCTCTTTTTCTTTCCCTCGAAGATGATCTGGACCGCCTTCTCGCCAGCCTCGATCGAGGTCACTTTGGTATCGGTCAGAATGGTGAAACGTTTTTTGAGTTTTAAAAAAAGTGGTTGAACCAGATCCTTGTCAGCCGGAGGAATTATTTGGCTCTCCATTTCGATAATGGTTATTTCCGATCCCAGGGCATGGTATACCTGGGCCATTTCCAAACCTATTATGCCACCGCCAATGATCAACAGCCGTTCTGGGATCGAATCCAGGGTAAGTGCATCGGTCGAGTCCCAGATTCTCTCGTCGTCGGGGGCAAAGGGCAGAGAGAATGGTCGTGAACCAGTTGCGATTACCGCCTTTTCAAAGGTGACAATGGTTTCTTCATTCCCGTTTGTTACCGCCAGACTGTTTTTGTCAGTGAAAGATCCGGTACCCTCAAGACGGGTCACGCCACGAGCACTGCAGAGCTTATCAAGGCCACCGGTAAGCTGATCGATGACCTGCGCTTTCTTGGCTCTCATCTTGTCGAGGTCGATCTTGGGCTGGCCAAAGGAAACACCAAAATCTTCAGCTTCGGTTGCCTCCTCTATTACCGCTGCTGCGTGCAGCAGCGTTTTCGATGGTATACAGCCGACATTGAGACAGACACCGCCAAGACGCTTTCGTGCTTCAACCAGGCAGACCGAGAGACCGAGGTCGGCAGCTCGAAAGGCTGCGGTATAACCACCGGGACCTCCGCCAAGAACAACGAGATCGAAATGAGTTTCATCAGTCATGAGAGCTATCCGTAGTCTTGATAATTAAAGAAGTGCGCGCCGAAGATCCTCTATATTACTACCCAGCGAACGACAGAAGCGGGCGGCTTCGGCGCCGTCGATGACCCTATGGTCATATGACAGTGAGAACGGCAGAGTCAACCTCGGTTCGAAAGTGTCGCCATTCCATACCGGTTTCATGTAACTTCGTGACAGGCCGAGAATTGCCACCTGGGGTGCATTTACTATTGGAGTGAAGCCGGTACCGCCGATTCCACCGAGGCTTGATATGGTGAAGGTGGCGCCCTGGAGATCGGCGATGGATAATTTGCCCTCTCGAGCAGCGGCACTTAGGGAACCGAGCTCCCCGGCAATTTCCTTGATTCCCTTTCGATCGGCGTCCTTTACTACCGGGACCACCAGACCGTTGGGGGTATCAGCGGCGATACCAACATGGTAATAGTGCTTGAGCACGATTTTATTATTGGCCGCATCCAGCGAGCTGTTAAACAAAGGATATTCTTTGAGCGTGGCCACCACGCCTTTGATAACGAACACCAGCGGACTGAATTTCAGATCATCCTTCTGGACTTCCTGGTTCATCTGTTTTCTGAACTTTTCAAGCTCGGTGATGTCGGCTTCGTCGAAGTGGGTGACGTGGGGAATGGTTACCCAGCTACGATGCAGGTGAGGTCCGGAAATTTTCTTGATTCTACCCAGCTCCTGTTCCTCTATCTTTCCGAATTTGCTGAAATCCTCGAGAGGGGTATCAACCAGGGACAGCCCTGCTGTTGGGGCAGCCCCAGCAGCAGGCCCGGCCTGAACTCGCTGTTTGACGAACTTCTGTACGTCTTCTTTGAGGATACGGCCCTTGGGGCCGGTGGCACTGATCGACCCAAGATCAACCCCAAGTTCTCTGGCATAACTGCGGACCGACGGAGTGGCGTGGAAATCCCCGTCCGGCTCTTCCTCTGCAGGTGTAGCTTCCACAACTTCTTCTGCCGCTGACTGTTCTGCGGTGGCTGTCACTGCAGATTCAACAGAATCAGTTGATGCAGACGGCGCAGGTTCTACCCGAGACTCTTCCACTTTTGCCGGTTGAGCCGTATCATCGGCTGTCTCCAACAGGACGATGAGGTCGTCATTGCCTACAGTGTCTCCCTCCTGCAGTTTTACCTCGGTGACTGTGCCGGCAAACGGACTGGGGATATCCATGACCGCCTTTTCGCTCTCCAGGGCGACCAGCGGGTCTTCCACCTCGACCTTGTCTCCGGGCTTGACATAGACATCGACAACGGTGATTTCCTGAACATCGCCAAAATCAGGTACGGTGATCTGTTCGATTGCCATAGATGGTTCTCCTGTCAGCAGGTGAGGGGATGTGGTGAATTCGGATCAATACCAAACTTGTCAAAAGCCTCTGAAACACTATTTAACGATATTTTTCCTTCATCGGCCAGCGCTTTCAGCGCAGAAACGATAATGTGATAGCGATCGACCTTGAAAAAATGCCTCAGTACTTCCCTGGTGTCGCTTCTGCCGTATCCGTCTGTACCAAGTATGGTCAGAGGAAGATCTATCTGACTTCTTATCTGCTCGGCATAGGCGCAAACATTATCGGTGCTGATGACTGCAGGGCCCTTGGCGTCCTGCAGCAGGGTCTCGA
>JBPCUV010000091.1:0-4427 GCA_051010975.1 Desulfocapsaceae bacterium | reverse complement strand
CCATATCTCCAACAATAAGATAACAGATACTGTCGCCACGAGAATCAAGACAACGAAGACCTGAGTAAGTGGGCAGAGACCCTTCCGACAGAGATAAAGGAAGTGAGGCAGAAATGAGAATGTTTAGTGGATCACAACGTCCGCTATCTATACCGGAAATTCCCCCGATCGCTTTGCTTCCTCCGGAGAAGGAATAAAAAAGAGGTTGAGCCTCTTGACCTTACCACCTTCGATCTCGACGGTGGCTGAAGCGACCATATTTTCCCTGCTGTACTGGGATAAAACAGCGCAGGGCCGGGTCCGGCCAGTTTTATGGATCTCTCCCAATTCTGCCCATACTGGTGCATCATCTGCAACTTTTTCCAGATTCTTAGCCATGTGGTCAAGAAACTCTTGTTTCCCTAGTACCGGCTCAGCTTGAACTTGTGATTTGAACTCAATATCATCGGCGATATAAGGTTCAAAATGTGCAAGGTTCCGGGTGTTCATCATTCGGGCATAGGCTTTTATTGCATCGTAATCCGTCAACACCATGGCACGTTCCTTTTGCTAATCTTCATCTTATCAGAAGAGAATCTGATCCTTCACCGGGAGCCGCACAGTAAAAACTGCTCCCGCCCTGCCATCGCTGAGATTGCTTCCTGTCAAGCTACCGCCGTGATATTCAATGATGGTTTTGGCAATATAGAGGCCTAACCCCAAATGGGGCCGTGTGTCTTTCGATACTCGGCTGGATACCATATATTCGAATATCCGATGACGTATACCCGGATCAATCACGCTTCCCAGATTGCTCAGCCGCAGGGAGATAAAGTTATCGTCCTGAGTGAGAAGCAGCTCAATTGGTGTGCCGGGCTGATGATACGAAACTGCATTTTCAACGAGTTTATCAAGCGCCTGAAGAAGACAACCAACGTCACCTCTGATCTCTACGCTCCATTCGGGCCGCTGATAAATAAATTCCACATCTGGAAAAGCTTTGCGCCAGACGAAGTCCAACCATTTTGAAATCGCCTCGCCAAAGTCGATAACCTCCATATTCTCATGCGATAGAGAAGCTTTCAAAGTAACCCCTTCACGAATGGCGGTCAAAAGCTCATGCAGTTGCTGGGTATTGTGCTTTGCCCCATCGAGGTATTCGAGCACCTGCGCCTGTGGATCATCAAGTTCCTCCTCGATGTTCTTCAGTGAGGCGGCAACGCCTGCCAGTGGGGTGCGCATCTCGTGCTCCAGATTATCGGCCATTCTCTCACGATAGTCGATCTGTTCCTGGAGTTGTTTGAGCATGCTGTCCAGGGTCCGGCCGAGATCCCCGATCTCATCTTTGGCTTCCGTCTTGGTGATGACATTTTGAATTTTGCCGTCCTCGGTGATTGAAGCATCAGCCTGGTTCCGCAATGTTCTGATCCTTGAGGAAATGACAAAGGCAAATACAAACAATGCACCTCCGCCGATTAGAAAAGCCACAACGGACAGCAAAACAGTCTCTTCGATTAACTGGTTGCTCAACGACAATATCGAATTGGTTGTCTGTTCAACGACAACCACGGTAATGACTTCCCCTTTATCATAAACGGGAGCGATGGCGGCCATTACTTCAACAAGACCGTCCTCGATGTGGTAGCGGGTGATGGAGCTTTTACCCTCAAAGCCCTCCTTTATTCCCTGAATGTCAACCTCGGTGGGCTGGGAGGCCGAATCCTCAATGTCTGTGGAAAATGAGCTTGTGAATAAGCGAGACAAAGGCTGGAAGATGGAGTGAACCCTGGTCATTATCCGACTGAAAAAATCATCTCCTGCCTCTAGGCCATGCTGGATTTCATGCAGGCCGCCCACCTCTGCCCTTACCCGCTGATTTCGATCAACCACTCGTATGCGGGCATAAGGACGGTCCAATGATTTAAGGATTGTCTCGATCGCGGTGGAAGTGGTGAGCAACCAGCCAAGCTCCTCCGAATCCTCCTGCAGATTTACCGTACCGATGATAGCATCCAGGCTGCCGGTTTCCTTATCATCCACATCGGCCACCGCAAATGCCAGTTTATCACCCAGCATATCTGCATGAATTCGCAGTTCCAAGGTGTATCCTTGTTCCGTCTCGTTCCAGATGCCGATAATTCTATTTTCGGTCGGCGGATCGATAAAGGCATTGACCGGTTTCAAAACGCCGATGACAAGGCCCGGTTTTTGCGGCGCTAAAAGATAGGTTTGCTGTTCGCCATTCTTTTCAATAACGATTTTCAAATGATCTGAGGTGTCGAAGTCGAGCAGGTTGGACCCCTGATAAACCAGACGGTCATCTTTGACATCAAACAGGGCATAGAGAAATTCATCCTGTTTGCCGGCAATATAGCGAAAACTCAGACTTTCAGGATCGAAATCGGGATCTTCGCTGAGCAGATGTTCCTGCCCGAAGGTCTGGGCCTTGGAGATTTCCGGCAGCCAGTCGGTGATCACATTGTCGTCGATTCTGATGGCGTTGGACAGTTGGAAAAGGTAGAGGTCCCGCCCTGGCTGCAAGGAATGGAATCGTTCCTGAACGAAAAGTTCGGCACGGTTGTCGAGTGCGGTTGAAACTGCGGTGGCGGTGAGGTTGAGTGCATCCTCCTGGCTGGCAATCAGAGAGTCCTTCAAGCTGCTGTTCAAACGCAGGCCCAGCAGTGGAATGACCAGAAGCAGCAGGGAGACCAGCGCCAGTTTTACTCGCAGGGTTGCACGCATCGTCAGGCCGAGTGCCACCGGTAACCCATGCCGTATTCAGAACGAATATGGTCAAAGTCAGGATCGATGTCTCTGAACTTGTTTCTGATCCTTCTGATATGGGCGGTTATGGTATTGTTTGTTACGACTGCGTTGGCGGCGTCCATCAGTTGTTCATGCGTTTTCAGATGCCCGGGCCGCCTGGCAATGGCTGACAAGATCCAAAATTCCGTGAGTGTCAGCATCACCGGTTTGTCCAGCCAGTGCACTTCCTTTCGAGCCTCATCTATACGCAGCTGTGAATGTTCGATCAGGTCTTCTGCCCCGCTGTTTCCAGAGCGCAGTATCTCCACGGTTCGAAACATCGCCGATATCCGTGCAGGCAGAAAATCCAGCGTTGTCATATCTTTGGTGAGATAATCCCAACCTCCCAACCTCAAACCCGAGACCCGATCGATGTCTGAGTTGCGGGCGGTGAGAAAAATGATGGGTATGGTGGGAGACAGTGTCCGCAGATGCCTGCACAGCTCAAAACCCGCATCAATCTCTTCGCCCAGCATGATATCCAGGATTACCAGGTCGGGCAGACTCGTCTCAAAAGCATCGATGGCTTCCTGCTTCTCACCATAGACACTGACGTCATAGCCGCTGCGTTTGAGCGCCTTGACATAGTTCTCCTGCAATTGAGGATCGTCTTCGACGAGAGTGATTCGGTAACCCATGAATGTCAGTCTTGCGGTTGAAGGTTATTAAGCACACTGCACCTGTTAACACAGAATTATAGCCTATTCCAGCCTCCAGGCCTAATAGTCATAATCTGTCATACTTATTCGGCGATATGTCATTTTTGGATCATCCGTTTGTCACTTTCAAACCCTACAATGGCTCCTATCGATACATTGATCTCATAATATTCTCGTCTGGTCCAAGACTGATCAGCCGAGCGAAACAAGATCTGGGAGGAATTTATGAAGCGGATAGTTGTCATGATTTTTCTGATTCTGGGAATCATCAATCTGGCTTTTTTCTCGCGAGCCGCCTCGCCTGAACAGAACTCGATATCACCCTATTTTTTCGTCGAAGGGAAGGAATCATCACTTGAAAACTTCCCACTGAAAGATACCAGAGTCGATGTCGCCATCAGCGGAATCATTGCCGCGGTAACGGTAACCCAGACCTATTCCAACATGGGAAGCAAGCCGATCAACGGCAGCTATATCTTCCCGGGTTCGACCAGCGCTGCCGTACACGGAATGAAGATGACGATCGGCGACAGGGTGATCAAAGCCAAAATAAAGGAAAAAGAAAAAGCCAGAAAAGCCTTTGAGGCCGCTAAAAAGGAGGGCAAAAACGCCTCTCTTCTCGAACAGAAGAGAGCCAACGTCTTCAGCATGGAAGTGGCGAACATCATGCCCGGCGACACCATCGAGGTCGAACTGAAATATACGGAACTTCTGGTCCCTGAAAGCGGCATCTATGAGTTCGTCTATCCCACAGTCGTCGGGCCCCGCTATACTTCGCTGGCTCCGGGAAAAGCATCCGAGTCTGAGAAATGGGTGCATAATCCTTATCTGAAGCAGGGAAGCGACCCTCGCACAGATTTTTCCATTGAGGTTTCTCTGGCCGCCGGCATGCCGGTTCAGGAGATCAGCTCCAGCTCACATGATATCGACGTCAAATTCGGAAATGAGTCGCAGGCGCTTGTTAAGCTTACCAACCAAGATGGT
>JBPCUV010000090.1:0-2947 GCA_051010975.1 Desulfocapsaceae bacterium | reverse complement strand
GCGATACAGGTAGACCCGTTCTTTTCTGTAGTTCGTCCTCAACCTGATAATATCGCGCTCGTCCGCGGCAATATAGGCGATCTCAAATTGTTTGAAGAATCCTTTCACTGCAGAATACGATTGCGTTTTATCCTTTCTGGTTTCTATGGAGACAGCCAGGTGCCCATCAACACCAAAATCCCAGCTGAGAATCGTGTGGGCGATATTATCAGAAGCCCAATAGGAAAGAAACAGATCGAGGCCCTGCAGATTGTTGAGGTCGTAATTGCGCGCCTCCCAGTTCTGATCAAAATCGTCCACGTTCCTGTAGTCAAAATTTCTGACGTTATACATGACAAGCTCGTCGCCTTCAATCTCCCCGTGAGAAATCTGAGCGACATCGGGAGCCCAGTCTTTATCATGGGTCGGGGTCAGGGTTTGCCACCAGATGAGCAGGACTGCAAAAACTGCCAGGCAGGACAGACTGCCTTTAATATACGACCTGGTAAAGATAAAGGCCGCAGGCAGGCACAAGCCAAAGATGCAGGCCAGGAGGACTTTAAGCCAGTGCGGCTCCGGACCAGACAGGTACAGCGCAGTTAACCCCCAGGCCCAGGCAAGGAGCAGGCCCAGAAATAGAAAAACTTTAAAGAGTATTTTAAAACCGGTGATTAAGATTCTCATTGGCCACCCTAACCATCTTGAATGGATATCTCTTCAGTTTGCTCTTTCTTAGGATCAGTATCTGACTCTGCAGGCTCATTATTTAGCTGGTCGCTAATTTGTTCAGTGAGCTGAAACGGCAGCTTAAGGGTGCGGAACAAAACCTCAACCGGATATACGACGATATCCTGGACCAGGGAATTACTCACCTCCGGGTCGTCAAATCCCCCTGAAATTTTCAGGCTCAGCGAATCATCCTCATCGTCCCCGGCAAGCATATAACCAATAAGAGGTATTTTCCCCACGTTTTTGCTTGCCTGGGTCTTGATAGAAACGTCCATATCTATCAACCTTTTGGAAAAATCCATTTCGCCCGTACCAATCATCTGAAGTTCAGGTCCCTTGACTTCAAGCGATTCAAATGTCCCCACCTTTTCTTTAAATGTCAGTCCTGCTATCGCCGAATCAATTGGCAGTCCTTTAGTGTTATATTCGGGCAGGGAGAAGGTCATAAGCGCAGGGACGGTATTCAGAAAGGCCATCACATTATTGACCATCGCCAGTCCGCTAATATTTGTATCCTGCATCTTAAAAACGATGGAGAAATCGTCAAACGAGCCCTTGGATACCATTGACATCCTGCCGCCCTGGAATCTCGAATTTTTAATCAATGCCCCCATAAATTCGTCATTGAGATCGCTGCTTTCGAGCAGGAAGGTATCCTTTTCAAGTTGCAATTGAATATGACCCGGCCCATGTTTAAGTTTGCCAGAAACCTTACCTTCAAAAAATTTCAGATCGATGGTGTCAGCCAATAACCTGCTCTGCGGACTCAAATAGACCTGGCTGTCTTCTGCACTCATTTCAATGAGCAATGGTTGTTTGTCTTCCTGTTCTGTGTCTGCAGATGCATTCGCCGGCTGAAAATCATGCAATAGGTCCATAACAGCGTTGAGATTATATCCGGTCTGGCGCGATTTAAGCGTCAGGTTCGAGTCGCGATAGACAATGTTGAGGTCCCCGTTAACGGTGGCAAACAACCCCTCATCGGCCAGCCTTCCGGTAACCTGAACCTGATCAATCGGTTCGCCACCTTCAACCAATAGAGGATAAGGTGTTTTGACATCTGCAGAGAAACGATACGGTCTTACACCATATTCCGAAGATACAGACAGACGGCCTTCCTTAATTTTGTACTTCTGCAAGACTTTCGACCGACTGTAAATTGCAGAAAGATCGCCAAAATCCGCGGACCAGTTTTTTTGTTCGTCTGTTGTTACCCTGAGATCAAAATGGGGGAAAAAGACAACGAATTTACCACCGACACCACTTACCTCAACATCCGCGTTCCTGCCTATTTCCAGTTTCTTCCCAAGATTTTCGCTGGTTACATCGATCTCTTTGAGGGAAAATGCCCCCTTTTTATTTTCCGTGTTGTAGAACCCGGACAGATAGCTGTCAAACAATGAACCGTAACTTATCCTGCTACTTATAACCGTGAACACATCATCGTGGTAGGCGAACTCTGAAGGGTAGAGTGTGACGGGCATTTGACTCATTTTCCACAGAGATGTTTCCTCGGTCCTGATCACAAGACCGTTGTCATATTCAATATCAATGGGGATATGGGAACTGATTAACTGCAGGTCCTTGACATAATACTCAAGGAGGTCACAGGTAAGATCAACCTGTTTCTTCCTTAGGGAGAGGTAACCGGCTAATTCAGCGAAAATTCCGGTTGATATTGCCAATTGAACCGGAGACACTTCCATGGCCAGATCGTCCAGAAAAACCGGTCCATAAAGTGTCTGCAAATTGAGCCGGGTTGAGTCCATCAACCAGGAGGATGGCTGTGCTTCGAGAAAATGACCATCGGGGCCAAATCGATATCGCACCTTCGCAGGCACCGATGGATCGAGCCTCACACGGGGGTCTTCTGGTTTCAGGATCAATTTGTCAAGGGTAACATCCAGCTCACCCGTTCCATTTCTGGCCTGGATATTGCCCGCAACCTGAGCAGTGAGGATGTCTGCAAAACTGATCTTGGCGTGCTTTATTTCCACATCTGAATTCACCAGCTCAATGCGAGCCTCTTCAGTCTGAAATGTCTTGCCATCCCATTCTATGGCACCCGCATCAATTTCGAAGACGCCCTGGGCCTCAACTTCTACCTTGTTGAGATTTATTGCCAGTTGCAGATCGGTTGCGGTTTTCCCTTCGATCTGTTTGAACGGTAAATGTATCTTGTAATAGTCAAGCAGGGTCAGGATATCATCATTGGCCACCGCGCGGGTCTTGATATAGG
>JBPCUV010000089.1:0-12211 GCA_051010975.1 Desulfocapsaceae bacterium | reverse complement strand
ATTTTGGTTCCTGTCGTACTGACGATGATTTTCAGGCTGTTTTTCAACATCTTTCTGCCAGGCGGCACTCTGCTTGAGTTGGTTTTATAGCAGGAGAAATAGATGTACTCTTTTTTCCAGGCCTTTGAGCCGACACTGATACTTGTTTGTTTCCTTGGCAGTGGCCTTGGGATTATCTGGGCGGCCATGCCCGGACTCTCGACCACGATGGCCATGGCGCTGCTGGTTGGGTTAACCTACGGGATGTCGACTCATTTGGCGGTAGCTTTTATTCTCGGCACCTTCACGGGGTCAGTTTTTGGTGGTGCAGTGTCGGCAATTTTGATGAATATTCCGGGCACCCCGGATGCGGTTCCGACTCAAATGTCTGGATTTCCTCTCGCCAAGAAAGGGTTGGGAGGATTGGCCCTTGGTGTGGCCATTACTGCTTCCATGCTTGGGAACTGGGCAGGAATCTTAATGCTCGCGGCACTTTCTCCGCTGGCGATCAGCATCGCTCTGAAGTTTGCTTCCTGGGAGGTTGCCCTGCTGGCTCTGTGGGGGGTCGCGATCAGCGGCACGCTCACAAGCGGTGAACGGGCCATCAAAGGCTGGATCTGCGGCTGGGTGGGGTTGATAATTGGCCTGGTCGGCAGGGAAGAAATTCATGGTGTCGCCCGTTTCACTTTCGAGAGCAGGGAACTGCTTCTTGGCATACCCTACATACCTGTCCTGATAGGCTTATTCGGGGTCGCCGAGGTGATTGTTGCACTCTCTGAGACAACACCCTACGCAATCCCTCAGAAAGTTGGGAAAGTCTTTCCCCCTATCCTTCAGGTCCTTAAATACTGGAAAAGTATAATTAGATCATCTGTGATTGGACTGCTTACCGGGATAATTCCCGGAGCGGGAGCGAATGTTGCCACCTTCGTTTCCTATGGAGTTGGTGAACAGATTACCAAGAAGAAATTCTCTGACGGTGATGAGGAAGGTGTTGTCTGCTCGGAGGTTGCCAACAATGCAAACATCGGCGGCGCTATGTTGCCGTCCTTAGTGCTTGGTATACCGGGCAGCGCCCCTACGGCGGCTTTTCTGGCCGCATTGAGTTTGCATGGAATCGTTGTTGGCCCGATGATAGCCCATGAGCAGCCCGGTTTCTTAGGATTTATTTACGGCTGTTTGATCGTTGCCAATATAGGCATGTATGTATGCGCGTTCGCCTTGATAAAGCCAAGCGTAAAAGTGTTCTCGCTTCCCCGGGAAGTTCTCCTTCCCATAGTACTTTTATTTTGTGTGGTCGGTGCCTTTGCCGAAAAGATGGCCATGTTCGATGTCTATCTGATGATGGGATTTGGCGTTCTCGGCTTTATTATGAGGAAAACGGGCTTCCCCGTAGCACCCATGGTGCTGGGGGTCATCCTGGCCAATATGTTTGATAACAATCTCAGAAGAGGCGCGCTTCTTCTTGAGGGCGAATCGGTGGTGGATGTCTTGATGGGGCGCCCCATCGCCATGGTTCTGGTTGTGGTGGTAGCGGCAACGTTTATACACGGTCTGATACCTCGAAAGGTAAAGGATCCGAAAGACTTGGTTGGTGAAACCGATACGGAGTAGCGTTACTCAAAATACGTGTAGTTAGTTGAGATCAATTTAAAACCGGAGAAGGTACCGTGAGCAAGAATGAATCGATTGGCTTGGCAGTGATTGGCTGCGGCACGATGGGAATAATTCGGAGTCGTCTGGCACGTAATTATCCAGGTGTCGAGTGGTTAGGCGTATGTGATATCCATGAAAACCTTGCAGCCGATCTGGCCAAGGACGTAAGCGCTGATTTTCACACCACAAATTATGAAACACTGATCAATCGTCCGGAGGTAAACGCAGTTATCGTGGCCACCGACGAGAATTGCCATGTGGGCCCGGCTTTGCTGGCCGCCAAAAATGGCCACCGTCTCTTTATTGAGAAACCACTGGCCACAGACGCCAAGGAGTCCCTGAGGGTGCTGAATGCCATCAAGGAAAACGGTGTGGATGCCGTGGTGGGATATACCAACAGGTTTCGCCGTCGCTTTCTGGCAATAAGAGAGCGTCTGCTTGCTGGCCAGATCGGCGATGTCACGAGCGTGGTAACGCGGGCATTCATGAATCGCATGGTTCCCATTGCCACGACGGCACGCACCAAGGAAAGGCATAATCTGACCCCGATGGTTGTTTCCGGCACCCATAGCCTGGATATGAGCTTGTGGCTGATGACCGGGAAGAATCCTGTGAGTGTCTATGCTCAATCCGTCGCCAAGGCTTTGGAGAAACATGGGACAAAGGACTCGACTTTCGGCGTTTTCACGATGGAGGACGGGACCATTTTCAGCATGAACATCAGTTGGGCGCTGCCGACAGTCTGGCCGGGTGCAGTCTATGGCATCGAGATTGGTATTGTCGGTACCAAAGGGGTAATCGATGTCGATGATACTCATCGGGACCTGGTGCTCGCCTCGGAAGTCGCTCAACCCGCAGGTTACAAACCGCAAGGGTATGTGCCGGAAATGCAGAGGCATGTCGATTTCCTCACCAGTTACCCTCCCGGTGACATTCATGCAGGAGAGATGTGGGGCCCTATACGGGAGGAGACCAACGCCTGGTTCGGCAGGATTCATATGGGGATGAATACACCGCATGCATCGGCCGATGACGGGCACCGGAACCTGATACTGACTATGGCGATGGACCTATCGGCAAAACGCGGTGAGCCGGT
Source organism: Desulfocapsaceae bacterium (assembly GCA_051010975.1). Classification (GTDB taxonomy): domain Bacteria; phylum Desulfobacterota; class Desulfobulbia; order Desulfobulbales; family Desulfocapsaceae; genus JABDQA01. The sequence goes on along the minus strand of JBPCUV010000089.1, from coordinate 9,480 downwards.
GAATCTGCCTCTGGAGATTGATGATCTCTACTGAGATCGATCGGGGACCCGGTTGAATCGTATATGGGGACGTATTATGCCGGCAGAATTGAAACCGTTTGGATAAAGAGGATCTTTGTCGTTGTAACACTTGCCGCAGTAGTGAAGATGGCTTCCACCACCTGACGGCTGTGGTCAAGGGCTTAAATGTCCGAGGGAAGCCAAACCGATAGTCGCTAATCATGCATGTAATAAGGAGAAACAGATGCCTAAGTATGTGAAATTGGAAGAACTTGATCAATTACTTTCTGTACCGCCGAAGAGCGGGCATTATTCTGATGTGGTGACGGATACTGAGTATGAGAAGGGGTTGGAGATTAATTTCGGTATCAACGGTCAGGTTTGCGGGTCCAAAAGAATTGCCATGGGACGAACGATCATTCCACCCCATACGGCGAACGAGAGGCATGTGCACCTGAGTGCTGAAGCGGCAATGTATGTCATCAGGGGTACTCTAGTACTGCTGCTTGGTCCGGAGGCCGAAATAACCAGATGTCCTCCGGGCACCTTCGCTTTTGCCCCGGAGGGGGTGATACATGGTGTCGCCAATGCCAGCAGAACTGAAGAGGTTGAGCTGGTTTTCGCCTATGGCGGAGTTCCATCGAAAGAGGCGGCCAGGATAGTCTTTATCGATGACAACGATGACGAATATCCGCCGGAAGGATGGGATGTGGAAGAATAGTTAAGAGAAGTGTATGCCTAATCCCGACTCCCCGACCGGCAATGAGGGAATGGTGATAAGTGGTTAAGGACCCGAATATTTTAATGATTTATATCGCGAGTGAACAGGCGCTTTACCGGCGCAGTATTGCATTTCTGCACGACTGTTTTGTCGAGAGGGTAAACCATGAGTAAAAAATTAAGAGCAGCAATTATAGGTCCTGGTAACATCGGCACGGACCTATTAATGAAAGCATCACGAAGCGATTTGATAGAACCCTATTGGATGGTAGGTGTTATTCCGACCTCTCCAGGGCTTGCCCGTGCCAAAGATATGGGTTTAAAGACCACTGCCGAGGGTGTTGATGGGATGGTCGATTTTATTGAAGACGATGAAATCGTTTTCGCTTTTGATGCCACCTCGGCATATGTGCATGCCGAGAACTCGAGAAAAGTGAACGAAAAAGGGGTCCTGATGATCGATATGACTCCGGCGGCGATCGGTCCCTATTGTATCCCGCCGGTCAACCTGGAAGAACAGGTCAGATCCGCCGCCATGAATGTCAATCTTGTCACCTGCGGCGGACAGGCAACCATTCCCATGGTTGCGGCGGTAAGCCGTGTCCAGGAAGTTGCATACGGGGAGATTATTGCAACGGTAGCCTCTAAATCCATCGGTATCGGCACGCGCCAGAACATTGATGAGTTTACCAGGACGACGGCCAGTGCAGTTGAAACGGTGGGTGGAGCAAAAAAAGGTAAAGCCATAATTATCATAAACCCTGCTGAACCTCCGCTAACCATGCGGGATACCATTCACTGCAAGACAGTTGACAAGCCTGACCGTGAAGCAATCACTGAATCAGTCAAGCGGATGGTTGCCGAAGTTCAGACATATGTTCCCGGCTATAAATTGAAGAACGGTCCCGTTTTTGATGGCAATTTTGTGACGACCTGGATGGAAGTTGAAGGGCTTGGCGATTTTCTGCCGAAATATGCCGGAAATCTGGACATTATGACTTCCGCCGGACTGCGGATAGCCGAGTTGTTTGCCGAGAGGATCAATGCCGGCGAAATGGTTCTCAAGCCTGCTGCTGCCAAGGTTTAGCAAGGAGACAAAAAATGGATTTGACAGGCAAAAAAGTATTATTGCATGAAACATCTCTGCGGGATGGGATGCATGCCAAACGCCACCAGCTCACCCTCGAACAGATGAGGCAGGTAGCAAAGGGGCTTGACGAGGCCGGAGTCCCACTCATCGAAGTGACCCACGGCGACGGATTAGGTGGCGAATCGATCAACTATGGTTTTTCAGCCCATAGAGATGTCGAATATATGGCGGCTGTCACCGGAGTGGTAAAAAAAGCCAGAGTTTCCGCGCTGTTACTCCCCGGCATTGGTACCGTGGACCATTTGAAGGAAGCGGTTGATTGTGGAGTCGATATGGTACGGGTAGCCACTCACTGCACTGAAGCCGACGTATCCGAACAGCATATCACCTTCGCAAGTGAGATGAATTTTGAGGCTGTCGGTTTTCTGATGATGGCTCATATGATCACTCCGGAAGGGCTTTTAGAGCAGGCAAAACTGATGGAGAGTTACGGGGCAGGATGCGTTTACTGTACAGATTCTGCGGGGGCCATGCTTCCCCACCAGGTAACAGAAAAAATATCGGTCCTGCGCCAGAATCTCAAAGCTGAAACCGAGATTGGCTTTCACGGACATAATAATCTGGGGCTGGGTATCGGTAACTCGCTGGCTGCCATTGAGGCTGGAGCTGTCAGGATAGACGGTTCAGTAGCTGGTCTTGGCGCGGGAGCCGGCAATACAGCTACTGAGGTAATGGTAGCTGTTCTTGATCGCCTGGGTGCTGACCACGGTATTGATCTATTTAAGGTTATGGATGTTGCTGAAGATCTCATAGTGCCTTTACTGGACCAGCCCATTAGGATTGACCGTGATGCTCTTTCCCTCGGGTACGCGGGCGTATATTCTTCCTTTTTACTATTCGCACAACGTGCAGGCGCTAAATACGGGGTGTCATCAAGAGAAATCCTGGTAGAGCTGGGACGGCGTAAAACAGTCGGAGGCCAGGAAGACATGATCGAAGATCTGGCAATTGATCTGGCCAAGGCAAAAAGCTAGCGGCCTGTTTGTACCCATGCACTACTGCTTTCGGTGAAGTGAGGCGAGATATGATTAGTGAGAAACTGAAAAATCAGTTAATCGGCATCGTCGGGGCGGAACGCTATAAAGATGACATCGAGACAATCATTGCTCACTCATACGATGCATTTGTTGTCGAAGCCAGTGCAGATGCGGTAATCTTTCCTGTTTCCACCGATGAAGTCGCCCAAATAGTCACTTTAGCAAACGCAAACGAGATAGCGATAACACCGCGAGGGGAAGGGAGCAATCTCAGTGGCGGAACGATACCGTTGAAAGGCGGCATCGTACTGAGCTTCACCAAAATGAATCAAATTGTGGAGATCAACACGCCGGATCGGTATGCGATTGTTCAGCCCGGGGTTATCAATGGGGACTTACAAAAGGCTCTTTCCAAAGAGGGCTTTTTTTACCCTCCCGATCCTTCGAGTTTTCCCTTTTCAACGATTGGCGGTAACGTGGGTGAAAATGCGGGAGGACCTCGCTGCCTGAAATATGGGGTGACTTCGGACTACCTGCTTGGTATGGAAGTGGTTTTGCCCTCAGGAAAGGTGATACGGGTTGGTAGCCGAAACGTGAAGGATGTTACGGGGTATCGCTTGACCAGTCTATTCTGCGGCTCTGAAGGAACGCTTGGAGTCATCACTGAAATCACCCTGAGAGTCGTCGCCAAACCCGAAGCCGTCAAGACAATCCTGGCCGTGTACAACGATCTTGATGATACGGCCCGCACGGTCTCCGATATCATCGGTTCCGGATTTGTACCTGCCGCGATGGAATTGATGGACAGGGTTGTGGTCAACCATGTCGAAGATGCGGCGCAATTAGGGCTGCCCCGGCAGGCCGAAGGGATTTTGCTTATTGATGTGGATGGAGATAGCGTGGCGGTAGAGCGTCAGATGGACCGTATAATTGAAAAAGTTCGTGCCAATGGGGCAATTGAAGTAAAAGAGGCGAAAAATGATGAGGAACGTGAAGAGCTTTGGCTTGCCCGGCGCTCCGCCCATGGTGTGCTCTCCCAGCTCGCACCAAACTGTATGACTGAAGATGCGACTGTGCCGGTGAGCAAAGTTCCGACGATGATAAAAGGTATACGCGCGATACTTGACAAACACCGTATCAAGGCCGGAGTTCTCGCCCATGCCGGTGATGGTAATATGCATCCGGTGATTACTGCCGATGCGAGAGACAAGGAGGAGATGGAGCGGGTAGAGGCCGCATCCGCTGAGATTTTCGAGCTGGCGGCAAGCCTTGGCGGCACCTTGTCGGGCGAACATGGAATCGGTTTGGCGAAAGCAAAACACCTTCCTCTGGTGATGGATGAGAACACCATTGAGTTTATGACAGCCATCAAGAAAGCGATCGATCCCAAAGGCATCATGAATCCGGGAAAATTCGTTTCCTGATGAGGTATTGCGATCATGGAATCTGAAGAAGTACATCGCTGCGGGAAATGCGGCATCTGCATGCAGGTGTGCCCGGTATATCGACAGGTGGTTGACGAGACCGCAGGCCCACGGGCAAAGGTCCAGCTGATAAAACACTATGTTGAGCGTGATCTTGACACCTCGGAAAATCTTAACGAGATAGTCTCACGCTGTCTGATGTGCGGAGCTTGTACTTCTGTTTGTCCCAGCCAGGTAGGACACGAAACACTATTCATGCGCATGCGCCGCAACATGGCTAAAGACCATGGCCAGGATTGGCTGAAACGGCTGCTTTTCCATTTTTTAAGTCACAAGGAGCAGTTGAAGGTGGCAGCAAAGATATCTGTCTTTGGACGGAACGTCGTGCTCGATAAGATGTTGAAAAATTTTCATGTGGGAAAATTAAGGATAGGGAATCTTCCCAAAATGAATAATCCTGCCTTCCGGGACCAGTATCCTGCCATTGTCGAACCGGAGGGAAAAAGTGTCGGCAAGGTGCTCTACTTTTCCGGTTGTGGTACCAATTTTCTCTACGGTAGTGTCGGTCGTGCAACTCTCAAGGTGCTTACGACCATGGGCTTTAGCGTGGAAATAGTAGCTGAACAGGTTTGTTGCGGTATGGCTCTGTTTCTTCGGGGTGCCCTGGAGAAGGCGAAAGCGAATATAGTTGAGAACGTTGCACTGTTCAACCGTCCAGATGCCGTTGCCGTAATTACTGATTGTGCCACCTGCGGCGGTGCTTTACGTCATGCGTATCCGGAAGTTTTGAAGGAACTGCAATGTTCATCATCAGAGGCCGAAGAACTGGCCGGGCGCGTGCGCGACGTCTCGGAATTCATCATGGAGCACTGGGGAAAACTGGAGCCGCATTTGAGGGGGATCGCCGAAAAACAGCGGGTCACTTATCATGCGCCGTGCCATCTCAGGAATTCGCAGAACGTGCAAAATGTCGTGGAGCAGCTACTGGAGCAATTACCGGGTGTGGAATACGTAGAGGCTGCAGATTTCGATAAATGCTGCGGCGGTGGTGGTACATTCTTCTATGATTATCCCGATATTTCGAGAGAAATGGTGGAGGAAAAGATCAGGAACGCAGAGGAGACAGGTGCCAGTAAGTGGGTTACCGGTTGTCCCGGCTGCAGTATCAACCTCGCCGGTAATTTGGCAGCTGATAGTAACATCAACGTTGTCCATCCTGTGGAACTTATTTGTGAATCATTGACAGAAACAGGGGATGTCGAAGATGAAGAAGTAAACGTGGGAAATGGTGGCCAGAATTCAAAGTGTACTTAAGGTGGTTTCTTTGTTTAAATGACGCGCTGGTTTGGACCTTATCACTTGAATTAAATGGAGACATTAAATGGTAAAAGCATCTACGTATACAATTAAAGTACTAGATAAAGTTTTTAATATACTAGGCCTTTATGATGACAAACAGAAGAAATTTACCATTCAAGAGATAAGCGATCTTCTTGGTTACAACAAAAGCTCCACCTATAGAATTATCAGGAATTTAGAAAAAGTGGCCTACCTGGAACGCATTCCCGGAACACAATATTATAAACTTGGTTTCGGGCTCCATTACCTTGGTACGAATTCTGAATCTTATGGCCCTATCCTGACAGCCGCCAGGCCTCTGCTAACCAGACTGAACGATTCGTGCGGTGAGACGGTTCACCTGGCTGTATTGCACCAGGGACAGCCCCTTTATATTGACAAAATCGAGAGCAGCGACCGGGTTCTTCAGATACGATCACGCGTCGGATCAAAACTTCCGGGTCACTGTTCCGGTGTTGGCAAGATGCTCCTGGCTTTCGTTGATGAAAGAAAACTTGCCGAGGTGGTAGAAGAATGGGGATTCACAAAATTTACCGATAACACCCTTACGGATGCAGCCTTATTTACAGTGGAACTAAAAAAGATCCGTCGGCTGGGTTATGCAATTGATAATGAGGAGATAGAATATGGTTTGAAGTGTATTGCAGCACCCATATTTGATAGTAGTGGCGATGTTATTGCTGCTGCAAGCATATCAACCACGAAGGAGCGTTTCAAATCGGAGTTTGAAAATTTTAAGGCTATGATACTTGATACAACCAGAGATATAAGCCGTGAGTATCAGAAGACAATGAAACACCCATCGTCTTTCTACACCGATAGTGAAAAATAGAAGAAGCACTGCTCCGCATGAAAATTCTGATGTTTCGAGGTAGGCAAGAGGTTATCGCTGTGAGCGTAGGAACACAAAAGCCGATAAAGAGGGAAACATGGATATCAATCTGAACGATAAAGTTGCAGTAGTGACAGGCGGCACGGAAGGCATTGGCTACGCCACTGCCGAACTCTTCGCAAAAGAAGGTGCACAAGTTGCAATATGCAGTCGCAGCCCGGAAAAAGTGGAGAGGGCGGTCGGGCAACTTAAAGGCCAGGGGCTTGAGGTTTATGGGGAATCCGTTGACGTCTCTGACCGTGAAGGACTTTTTGCCTTTGCCGACAAAGTGGAAAAAAAATACGGTGGTATCGACGTCTGGGTGAGCAACGCCAGCATAATGACGGCAATGAAAATTGTCGAAACGACAGATGAGATGTGGCACAAAACGCTGGACGTCAATCTGGGTTCCGTTTACTACGGAGGTCTTATCGCCGCCGATAAATTCAAGAAACGCGGCGGAGGGGTTTTGATAAATGCCGCCTCCTTTGCAACCCTGATGCCCTCAGTTGGCACCGGCGTCTATGCCGCCACCAAAGCCGCCATTGCCAGCATGACAAAATCACTGGCAGCTGAGCTTGCTCCCTTTAGCGTACGAGTTGTCGGTTACATACCCGGTATCATTGCAACACCTATGACTCAGGAATGGATAGATAAAAAAGGGGATGTTCTGGCCAGTCAGGCCGCCTTGCAGCGTGTAGGTCAACCCGAAGAAATCGCTCAAGCTTTGCTTTTTTTAGCCTCTGAAAAAGCATCTTTTATCACCGGAACCTGCCTGGAAGTCACGGGTGGTAAATTCTGTGTGCAGAACCCCACTGACGCCTGGAGCTAAAAGAGGGCTTTTCCGCGAAAGTAATCTGGCAATCAAAGTGAAGCACATCCATGCCGGCAGACCGGCATGGGAAAGATTCGGGAGTTATTGATTCAGTTCGACGCGTATAGCTTGTCAGTCTTGTATGTATAATAACTGAGCAGCTTATTCTTCAGCCCAGACGTCTCGTCTCAGGCGGGTGCTCTGCCAATCAGTTCAGATACCGATTTATGTCAAAGAATCCCCATAATGGCAATGATTCCCTGTTGCTGGCCCTCAAGCAGATTGTCGGAGCACGACAGCTGATGACGACGGAGAGTCGAACTCAGTTTTACCGCACCGGCATCAGAGTGGGAAGCGGTACCTGCCTGGCGGTGGTCTTGCCGACTACACTGCTGCAGGTCTGGCAGGTACTTGAAACCTGCGTAGCATACGACAAGATCATCATTATGCAGGCCGCCAATACTGGCCTCAATGGTGGATCCACTCCATATGGCGATGATTACGATCGCGATATAGTCATTATAAATACCCTGAAAATCGACCATTTGTTTCTGCTAAATGGAGGCGAGCAGGTACTGGCATGCGCAGGTGCAACGCTCTATAGACTGGAAGATAAGCTGAAACCAATCAAACGAGGGCCGCACTCTGTCATCGGTTCGTCCTGCATTGGCGCCTCGGTGATAGGCGGTGTCTGCAACAGCTCTGGCGGCAATCTGGTCAATCGAGGCCCCGCCTTTACTGAGCTGTCATTGTTCGCTCAGCTGACCGACACCGGCGAGCTAAAACTCGTCAACCATCTCGGCATAGAGCTCGGAGATGCTCCAGAAGAGATGCTCACCAATCTGCAACAGGGGAATTTTGATCACAACCCAGGGACTGATAGCCCCCTGATGGCCTCAGACCACGAATATCAGCAGCGGGTGAGAGAAATAAATGCCGATACGCCTGCCCGTTTTAACGCTGATAAACGCAGGCTCCATGAGTCCAGCGGTTGTGCCGGAAAACTGGCAGTTTTTGCGGTGCGACTGGACACCTTTGAAGAGCCTGAACGCGAGCAGGTCTTTTATATCGGCACCAACGAACCCCAGGAATTGACCGCGCTCAGAAAGCACATATTGACAGAGTTCACAGCGCTACCGGAAATGGGAGAATATATTCACCGCAGCTATTTCGATGGTTCAGACAAATACTGCAAAGATTTGTTTATTGTCATTAAGTACTTGGGCACCGCATTTTTGCCTAAACTTTTCGCATTTAGAGGACGGGCTGATGGTTATCTGGATAAAATACCTTTTCTGCCCAATAAGTTGGTTGATCGCACACTGCAATTTGTCGCCAAACTCCTGCCGGACCACCTGCCGAAACGAATGCGGGACTACCGGGAGCGCTACGAGCATCATTTAATGATCAAAGCCAACGATGATGTCATAGAAGAAACACAAGCACTCTTGGAAAGTTTCTTTGCCTCATCATCTTCTGGCGAATATTTTGTTTGCGATCCCTCAGAAGGTGAGGCGGCAATGTTACACCGGTTTGTGGCAGGTGGAGCGGCTGCTCGTTATGCCCTGATTCATCAGGACGAGGTCGGTGGTATTATGCCTCTGGACATTGCCTTGCGCCGCAATGACGATGATTGGTATAAGCTTTATTCCGAGGATATATTCGAGCAGTTGGCCGCACCCTTTCAACTGGCCCACTTTTTCTGCATGGTATTTCACCACGATTTTGTGGTGAAAAAGGGAGTCGACCTGGAAAAACTGAAAGCCGAGCTCATGCAAATCCTGGATAACCGGGGGGCCAAATATCCGGCCGAACACAATGTCGGCCACCTCTACCAGGCTGAGGAGGATTTGCGTAATTTTTATCAGCAATGCGACCCACGTAATTCCTTCAATCCCGGCATTGGCAAAACATCAAAATGTAAACACTACGCCTGATTTGATTGCACGCAGCCAATCACCGGCTCTGATAACATGTCAGGAATATAATGTTTCATCATGTCGATTCAGTTCATACGATTTGACCGACGGCAGGGGCTTGTTTTGAATGGAATGCTCTTTTAAAAGGCAGCCGATGCTTCAAGGTTTAACTCGAGACTCAATTACCGATTATAGGTGATGCAGGTGAAAAAGGAGTCTTACCGCTGCCGATGACTACCCTTGCAA
>JBPCUV010000088.1:0-5445 GCA_051010975.1 Desulfocapsaceae bacterium | reverse complement strand
GCCACGGCCAACGGCAGGTTAGCCCATCTGCCAATGTCGGACGGAACATCGCCGTCCCAGGGCTGTGATCGAAACGGCCCGACGGCGGTTATCAAATCACTGAGCAAGATGGATCAAATCAAATCAGGCGGTACCCTGCTCAACCAGCGTTTTTTGCCCTCAGTGCTCAAATCAGAACAGGACCTGGACAAATTGTGCAGCCTGGTACGTACCTACTTCAGCCTCGGCGGTCATCATGTCCAGTTCAATGTGGTCGATACAAAAACCTTGAAACTGGCCCAGGAGCACCCGGACGATTATCGAAATCTGCTGGTCAGGGTGGCAGGCTACAGCGACTACTTCGTGGATCTGGACAAAGAGCACCAGGAGGAGATCATCAGCAGAACCGAGCAGGAACTCGTTTAACAGTCAGCCACGAGGGATGGGGGATATGACCAGGGTGGTGATGGGCCTGCTGTTCAATCGGAGCGGCAGAATATTGATTGCCAAGAGAAATCCCAGCAAACGTTACGGCGGGTTATGGGAATTTCCCGGCGGCAAAATCGAACACGGAGAGACCGTTGAGCAGGCCCTCGTCCGGGAGATCCATGAAGAGCTTGACGCCCCGATTATGGTGGGACGGGTCTATCCCGGCTACCTGTTCGAATATAAGAGTCTCAAAGCAGAATTCATCCCCGTTTCGGGCTCCATCGTGCCCCGGGATATCACGCTTCTGGAACATGACGAATGCAGGTTCATCGAACTCAGCGAAATCGACGGCTACGATATTTCCCCCTACGATCGCGGGGCAATCACCCTGCTCAATTCCAACCGGTTTGAATCTCTGAGCTAACAACTATCGACATTAAGACGATTAATTTTACTTGTGGTAATAGCGAGATAATTATAAACTAGAGGTTTACCAACTAACAGCTAATATCCACTTATACAGGAGGCAGGTATGGATCTGTTCGAGTTTTCAATCCAGATGGAAAAAGACGCTGAGGCGCTCTACCGCAAAATGGCGGAAAACGCCCCGGTTGAAGGGATAAAGAAAGTGCTGCTGATGCTGGCCGAAGATGAGGTCAAGCACCGGGTAGCCATCGAACAGCTTCAGCAGAAGCTTGATGTCCCGGCCCAGAAAGGCGTAGCGCTGGATATCAAGACCGTATTCGACGATTTGAAAGGAGATGACAACGTCACCAGCATCTCAGTTGATGCCGTGGAAGATTATAAAAAAGCGGTGGAAATCGAGAAACGGGGCATGGCCTTCTACAAAGAGAAGTTTGAAGAAGCCGATGATCCAGTCAGCAAACAATTGTTTGAGGCGCTGATGAAACAGGAGACCTATCACCTGCGCACCTGTGAAAATCTTCTTGAAATGGTGCAAAAGCCCGAATGGTGGGTTGATAACGCCGAATTCAACCCGCAGGATTCCGATCAGTACTGATTGATCGAATCACAGGGAAAGTAAAAAGGAGCATTGGCCGTGAACGGCCGATGCTCCTTTTTTTGATTCACGTGGTTACTCCTGCATGTACGGCGCGATCAGCCTGAGAATCAACAAGGCGAAGGGAAAACCGTGCAGCAGCAGGTCAAATATGTCAATCGGCCTGGTCAGGTTGCCTGCGGCCAGCATTTTCAACTTCTCCCAGATATGGGGTTCAGGCGAAAACGGTGCCAGCCCCAATGTCAGACAGAGAATAACCAGGATCGAGATGGGCAGCGTCTGAATCCAGGACCACATCGCTTGTCTCTCAGACCAGGGCCAGATTGCGGCATGATTCAGGTCCTGCCGCTTTCATCTCGCCGAGCTGCTCGATGTGGCGCTTTTCTTCCTCAATCACCTCTACCAGCTGTTGTCGGGCTTCTTCGTCGCTGACCAGGTTCAACAAAAACTCGTAGAACATGATGGTATCCTTCTCGAGGAGTTGCGCCTGGGTTATAGCCTCCTCGAATTCGGTAGTCTTCAGCAGCATTTCCCCGTCCAGCGAAAAGGTCTGGTCGGCGACCATTTCCTGAAGCAGCTGCCGGCCCATCTTCTCCAGTTGGAGTTGCTCCTCGGTGGCCCGCTCCTCGGATTCTATTTTTGAGAAAAACTCGGCATGGCGCTTCTCATCCTCGGCCATCCAGATAAAAATATCGCCTACTGCCGAATCGGTTATCACTTCCGCCGCCTTGCGGTAAGCGGCCTCCCCGTTTTTCTCGATCTGAACGGCAATCTCTCGAATGTCGGCAACGGTAAACATGGCTCACAACTCCCTTATTTTGAATGACTCACACTCATCTTACTTTCCTGATTATCCGACTCACGTCATTATCGCCTTGAACCAGGCGGCTATATCTTCGATCTGTTCGGCACAGACGTTATGTTCCATCGGGTAAGTGCGATAAACAGGCGCATAACCATGCTCCTCGAGAAACCCCTTGGCCTCCCTGCCCAGATATTCGGGCACTACCGGATCATGCAGGCCGTGGTGAATTTCGATCGGCAGTCCAGTATGGGCCTCGTGGTTGTGGATCTGGCTGCAGGTGGCGCAGTAGCTGGACATGGCCAGCAGGCCGCCGAGCGGTTTCTGCCGATCCAGGGCCAGGTGATAGGCTACGGCACCGCCCTGTGAAAAGCCGGCGATAATAATATTCTGCTCATCCAAGCCGCGCTCGATCTCCCTGTCCACGAAGGTATTTATCAACGAGACCGAGGCCAGCAAACCGTCCGTATCCACTTTCCTGTCGATCTGCATCTCGAGAATGTCATACCAGGCGGGCATGACCATGCCCCCGTTTACAGTGACCGGAATCTGCGGTGCATGGGGAAAAATAAAGCGTACCGCCGGATGCTCAGGCAGTTTTAGGTGGGGAACTATCGGGGCAAAATCGTTTCCGTCCGCCCCCAGTCCGTGCAGCCATATAACGCAATACTCGGGATCCGGTGCGGTTTCCTGTTCGATAGCCGGCAACAATTCCATGTTTTTCCTCACTTTATGATAGTTCCACCCTGAAACGCTTTTTTGTCCGACATCTTCGTTGAGTTCGAAAATTTATTCCCGGATGGAAACCATATTAGCACATATCCGCTGTCTACTCAGCGAATTCAGCGGTTTTCTATTTCAAACCCGAGGGCGCTAACCCCCTCGGCAAGTTTTGCGGCGCCCTCTTCCACAAGCAGCCGGGTTCCGCGAATTCCCAGTTCGATCTGCCAGTTAGTACCGTCTGAAAAGCGGGGCAGGCAGGAAAATTTCAGTTCCGGGAAGCGTGCCTGGCAGCTGCTCAACAACGGCACCAACTCACTCTCCTTGGCACCATTTACGATAAAGGATATGAACTCCTCGGTCTGGTCCAGCTCCAGTCGGTATCGGTGCCCTACCACCCAGTCCACCATCGGCCAGGCCATCTCCGGAAAACCTGGGAGACAGTGAATCCGGCCACAGTAAAAACCGGGTATGTTGTTGTGGCTGTTGGGAATCAGACCGGCCCCTTCGGGCAGCTCGGCCATGAGAATTCGATTAGGATAGGCTTCCTCGCCAAATTGCTTCTCGAGCAGCGCTACGGCCCCCGGGTGCCTGGTTATCGGCAGATCATGAGCCTCAGCCATCGCCTGCCTGGTCAAGTCATCTGGTGTTGCCCCGATGCCCCCGAAGGAAAAACAGTCGTCACCCCGCTCCCGGATCAGCCTGAAGTGGCTCTCCAATAAATCCTGATCATCACCCAGGATTGAAATCCAGCAGATGTCGACGTTGAGCCGGGAAAAATAATCCCTGGCTCTGGCCACATGCTTGTCCTTTCTGCGACCGAGAAGAATCTCATCGCCGATGACCAGCAGACCGATCTTTTTCAACAAGTACTTTTTTTCAGATTTCATCCGACGTGTCGCGCCCTTTTCATCTTTCCCTATTTAAAATTAGCAATATCGCCTTTAGATGACAATATTGCAACCCTTTGAAACAAGAATGTAAAATTGCATTCTGCGAAGGATTGACCGGTGGTCCGGACAGAGCTTTAAAGAGGAATTCAGAACGGTTTTTTTTGATTCAGTGAATCCATTAAAATTCAGTCAATTAGATCGTTTCATTGGCGATTGGGCCGGGGAGATTTTCAGCTGAGGCCTCTTTTTCGTTGTCATCGCCGGCATGGTGTGGTACCGATTTGAACCATCAGAAACTCTTGTTTCCAGGAGTTGTTTACACCATTTTGCAGTCTTTCTGAGGGCAGTTTCCAACGGTTTGCCAGACCAGGGTTTGAACTTTAGTCGATTATCTGTCAGGCAGCCGGCTCTGTTGACCGCCGGAATCGAGGCTGCATTAACCACAGCAATCAAATAGGAGGCGTTAAGTATGAAAAAGCTTGTTTATCTAGCCATGGCAGCCTGTGTTGTGACGCTTTGTTTCTCCGCAAACGGCTGGTCACTGGGCCGTAAAACCACCATTAAAGTTGGTGTCAATGCCCCCATGACAGGGGATATCCCAAAAGTCGGGGAAGGCTCAAAGTATGCTGCCGAGATGTGGCTTGAAGATGTAAACAAAGCCGGCGGTCTGGAAGTGGGCGGCAAGAAATACCCGGTTGAAATCGTTCTCGAGGACAACGAATCCAAGGCTGAATCAGCCGTTAAGGCCAACACCAAGATGATCACCCAGGACGACGTCATGATCATCATCGGACCGCAATCTTCAAAGCAGGCGATCCCAGCCGGTGACGTAGCCAACAACTACGAGACCCCGATGATCAGCCCCTGGTCCACCAACCCGGCCACCACCGCCGACCGTCCTTACGTATTCCGCGGCTGTTTTCTCGATCCTTTCCAGGGTCCGGTACTGGCCAATTTTATCACCGAGGAGTTTGGATTCAAAAAGGCAGCGGTACTCTATGACGTAGCCAGTGACTACCCCAAAGGGTTGGCCGAGTTCTTCAAAGCTGCCTGGGAAGAGAAGCATGGCGCCGGCTCTGTTGTTGCCTATGAAAGCTTCACCACCAAGGACACCGATTTCAGTTCGCAGTTGACCAAGATCAATAAGTCCGGAGCCGAATTTCTATTCACTCCACAGTACTACAACGAAGTCGCCCTGATCGTCAACCAGGCCAAAGACCTCGGTTGGAAGGGGCCCGTCGTCGGTAGTGACAGCTGGGGCTCCGCCGAGACGGTTGAGCTCTGCGGCGAAGCCTGCTACGGGCAGTTCTTCTCCACCCATTATGCGGCAGCTGGCGCCAAAGGTGCCACCAAGGAGTTCATCGACCGCTACAATGCCAGTTACGGTTATGTACCCGATGATGTCGGAGCCCTGACCTGGGATGCCCTGCGACTGGCTCAGTCGGCAATCGAAGGCGCCGGGGAATTGACCGGCGACATCAAGAAAGACCGATCCGCTGTTCGTGATGCCCTGGCCAAGGTCGAGAACTTTGAAGGCATTACCGGCACCATGACCTTCACCGAGGAAGGCGACCCGAATAAATGTGCGGTCATCGTAAAGA